>NZ_JBTYKD010000412.1:0-50110 GCF_054880495.1 Nostoc sp. | reverse complement strand
ATATGTGCTATGGCATCTACTACCTGTCCTATGTTATCTTCCATTTATCTCTCCAAATTTCGTGCTTGTTATCTTAGTACAGCTTTGCGTAAAATTGTGGCGAATTGAGAGTTGATATTTAAACGCAAAGGGGCGCGGAGGGAAGCGCAGAGGTACGCAGAGAATTCGCTACGAATTAATGAAATTTTGTATTTAGTGTTGTTTTTTAGTTGTGGTTTCCATTTTTACACATATTGTAAGATGACTAAAGATGTCTCACGCAAAACATCAAATTCCATGACTTTTACCAATTACCCAATTACGCCGGAAAAACCGGGCTAAAGCTGATTCTTCTAAGGATAGATAAATTGGGCGTCCGTGGGGACAGGTGCGCGGATTGCGAGTGCGTTGCCAATTATCTAAAAGTGTCTGCATTTCTTGTTGATTCATGGGTGTACCGTTACGAATGGCACTGCGACAGGCAACGGCTACTTGGGCTGTTTGTAAGTCGCCCCCCAAACTAAGTTCTAAAATTGCTTCTGCACAATCATCTCGCTGTTGCAAAGGTGCGGGGATGTTACGAACTGCCCAAAGTTGTTCGCCAAAGGGTTCTATTTCTAAGCCGATGCGTTGTAGTTGCGATAGTTGCGCTGGCGACAATTGATAAAGAATTATTGGCGGTTCGACAGGGACAAGTTGCCAATTATCACACAATTGCTCATACAAAACTCGCTCATGGGCAATGTGCTGTTCTACTAACCACATACCACCTGAATGTTCCGCCACAATATACGTGTTGCTAACTTGAGCGATAGCCTTTAAGGAGTTAGGAGAGACGCGATTAATCGCGTCTGTACCAGGGCTAGGAGTTTTGGGATTTTGAGGATTTAAATTGTAACCGCCTTTGGCTTCTGCGGCTTTGAGTAATTTACTCAGTCGTGTTGTGTGGATAGCTTCTTTAAGATTAGTAGAAGAAATGCTGAGTGCTTGGTTAATTGCTTGGGTAATTTGCTCTTGCCAATAAATGATTTCGTTGAGGTAAATTTCTGTTTTTGCAGGATTGCGATTCCAGTTAATTTGCTCCGGAGAAATGGCAAGATGTAAGAAACAAATTGGATAGCGATCGCGTGGTAATGTTCTATGAAATGCTGATAATATCGTTTGCTCTAGTTCCAGTGTCTTAACCATCCGTCCGTTGATGGCTACACGTACCCAATCTGGACGATGACGATGAGTGCGATCGGGTAATCCTACCACTAAATTTAGTGAGGAGTTAGGAGAGACGCGATTAA
The DNA here is from genome assembly GCF_054880495.1 of Nostoc sp. Classification (NCBI taxonomy): domain Bacteria; kingdom Bacillati; phylum Cyanobacteriota; class Cyanophyceae; order Nostocales; family Nostocaceae; genus Nostoc; species Nostoc sp. The sequence goes on along the minus strand of NZ_JBTYKD010000412.1, from coordinate 48,839 downwards.
TCGAGTCTGTACAGGAGTGGGGAGGGTTGGGGATTTCGAGTTTCACTTCTTGCAAGTCACCTGGTCGCACTTGCGGTAAAATCTGCGGTAGTAGCTGGCCAGTTGTGGCGGCAGGAGAGATGGTAAACCATTGACGGTCATTTTGCCAAATCTGCCAGGTGACGTGGGGATGACATAAAGCAATTTGTTGAATTGTGGCTTGCACGGCTTTCATTTGCTGTGCTGCTGTGGGCAATCCCTGACGACGAGATGAATAATTACCGAAAAGATGAGAAACTGTAACTACTGTACCAGGTGCGATCGCAGTTACTTCAACTTGCACAACTTCCCCACCATCGCCATAACTAATCCGCCATCCTAATTTCCCACCCACAGGACGACTCAAAATCTCCAAATCTGCCAGAGTCGTCAAACTGTGCAACGCCTCACCACGAAACCCTAAACTGTTAATTTTCCATAAATCATCACTAGAGCGAATTTTACTGGTGCTGTGGGCTGTGGCTGCTTGTTGCAAGTCATCTAAGTTCATTCCACAACCATTATCTGCCACACGAATTCGCCATTGCTGCGGCCATAGAGAAACCACAATTCGGGTTGCACCTGCGTCTAAGGAATTTTCTATTAATTCCCGCACCACAGAAGCTAAAGAGTCGATTACCTCACCAGCTGTAATGAGATATACGACTTCTGTTGGTAAAGCTTGAATAGTAGATGCCATAAATTATAGTTTATAGCTTCTGGGAACAAGTGAACTGGGGGAGACTTTAACGTAAGTTAAAGGCGGGGTGGGGTTCTTTTTTTGATTTATTGCAAGAAGTCTATCTTATGTAGAGAGGTAGCAGTGTTACGTCTCTACAAGTGTTCTGGATAACACACATTTAATTTCTAGAGATGTCTTAAAGCTTTCTTTACGCCAGCAGAAAAAATCAGTGATCGCAACATTAATTAACATTAAATCACCTGACTTTCTGCTTACCTCTAGATGGTCACTAATTACTATCCCTTATTGCCAAAACTTTAGGTGGTTCAGGTTTCAGCAAACCGTTTAACAGGGATGCGGGACGTTGAGTGTAAGGCCAAGCAAAAGCATGACGGAAAGCTGCATCTTGACAAGCTTGTAGTTGTTCAAAGTTAATAATGTCGTAAGTCAAGAGATTTTCATACTCAAACGGTAGACGCACATTATGCAGTCCAGCGTTATCAGTACAGATAGCGATATCTACCCCAGCATCAAAACAACGGTCAAAAACTAATTTGAGTTGACGTATATCCTGCAAAGTACCAGTTTTTAGGTAAGTTGTCGGACAAACCTCTAAACATTGTCCGCGTTTAGCCACATCATTAAGTAACTCTGGATATAGTAGGGGAATTTGAATGCCGTGACCAATCCGCATCAAATAGGGTAACAATTCTGGGTAACAACCGGCGGTGGTTTCATATAGATGTCCGGTGGTCTTAACGCCCAGCGATCGCGCATAATCATATAAGCTAATCCATTCTTCTAAGCGATCGGCGTAATAGCTATCACCCCCTGCTACATCTACTGCACAGATATACTGTTTATTTTGCGCCGCCAAATCAACAATCGCCTTGTTCACCTGATATGGTAGGCGCGTGTGCATACAGAGAATTTGGCTAGTAACAATCGGATATTCTGGCTGGTGGCTAGCAAGTCCAACTACTTGTACAATTTCTGCCATCTTGTCAATTCTCTGTGATTGATTCAGATGCTCAGGTGTCCGTAAATAGGGAGTATAGCGCAGTTCCAGATAAGCCAAATTTTCAAAGATGTAAGCACCCCGCACTAAGCGATAAATAAAGTAAGGCAAAGTCTCCACAGTTTGTACACTTTCTACCAGAGTGTGTAATTCTAGATACTCATCTAGGGTATTGCGTGGGCGGGTATAAAAATCTTCAAATTCTGAATAGTCAGCAAAGCGGGAAATCAACTCCGAAGAATGTCGCTCAAAATATCGCCATAAAACTCGCGGTACGACCGAACCGCCTAGATGTCTATGTAATTCAGCATATAAAGCCATAGTGGTATTTTTAACTAAAAATTTTAATAATTGTAACAAAAACATCGTAATAAAAAATCTCTACTCAAAAAAATTCAGTTCCCCTGAAGTTGGAGCAGAGGATTCCCACCATCTGAATTTTTCAACACAAGCTCCAACCTAGATGTGGCGCGAAGGTGGGGATTTTATCCTTATTTTCCGAAAATCCAGCATTTAAACCTCATCTAAGTTGAGAACCGTAGTTTTTGCCCTTACCCTAAATCGCTCTCCCAGATATGGGAGAGCGATTTTGAAATTCTGGCTCCCCTTCTCCCATATCTGGGAGAAGGGGTTGGGGGATGAGGGCAAATCCTTTTCATCACCGAAGAACTACAGGTTTCAAGATAGACGCGGTTTAGATAGTATTTTGAGCATAAATAAACTTGACATTATTAAGATTAAATTGATAATATTAAGCACTTTAATTTTCGTGCTACACTGAATAAAACATTCATATTGTTGAGCAAGTAAAATATAGCAATATATTTTTCTTTTAACTAAGCAAACTCCTGGCAAGGTTGGTATTAATTGAAAATTCAAGCGTTGGATGTCAAGGCTGGCGATCGGATTATTGCTTACTGCAACAACAAAATGCAAACCTGCAAGGTAAAACGCATTTTAGAACCCGGTCAAGCTAATATTACACTATCAGTATTCACATCGGAGAATTATCGCGGTTGCTCAGTTTCATCTGTAGTCCGCTTCCGAAGCAACGCCTTGGTTGATTTGGTAAGTTAAAAATCAAATAAATATTCCATCTCAAAAATCTCTCTAGCTTTTGTCCAGCCTCAAACTGGATGTAATTTCATAGAAGGTGTCATGCCTGCGGTGGTTACAGAGCTTGCCGTACCACTTCTCTAAGGGAGGCTAGGCGAACGTGGAAGCAAGCTACGGGCAGGGTTTCGTAGAGAAGTGCGGGCTACGCCTGGGCAGATTTAAATCCGTTAATTGTGGCTGGATGATTTTTCATAAAAGCGCCCTCACACTACACCAGTGTAGGCGATAGCATTTTTTGAACAAAACGCTACGATTTTACGCGAAGCTGTACTTAGTTTCTAGAGAATATATAAAATTCTGAGAATAAAAATTGGGAGTATGATGGTGCAAGGCGTCCACCTTAGCCCATGTCTAAGGACACGTCACCGTAAGGGATTTCTAACAAATAAATTATCCAATCTTGTGCGGTGGGCAGCGTTCGACTGACTTGTACTGACTTGTACTGAGCGACGTCGAAGTAGCGTTGTTGTTGGCGGAGCATCTCGTAGAGAAGTAGCGCTCACGCCGAAGTCTTGCCCGCCTTTGGCTAGAGGCCTCGTGTCGCCCATCCTACAATAAGTAGTTGAGTATTTTTTTATTTGTCAGTCCTTAAAAGGGGTTCGGAAATATTCAGACTTGATGTTGGCTTTCACTTCCCTACGGGCCGCTGTTCGCGTTTGTTTCACCGAACCTACGAATGATTAAATTCCATAGCCTTTTTGTGCTGTTCTGTACTAACCAATAAGAATTAAATAATATACAATTTCTGTCTCTGGCTTACCTCACCCTCTAGCTTCCCTCTCCTTATAAAGGAGAGGGAAGCTAGAGGCAGGATGAAGGAAGTTTTGCTATTTTATTTAATCGACGTTCTTAAGGACAGGCCACTTTGCGTCTACGCATTATTAAGATAATTCTGCAATTGATGGCTTTTGTTATTTCTTTTTCACATCACGAGCCATATTCAGGTAGTAGTCGTCAAGTTTGGTATTAGGACGACGATTGTCAGTGGTGGAAGTTTTAGCAGTGTTATCCTGAACCTTTTCAATTGGCTGTTTAGCAGAAGCTTGCTTTATCCCTTGCACCTCATCAGATTCCAAGAAATAACCAGAGCTAGTAAATCCGAACAGCTTGGCAAAAAAACCAAATAAATTTCCGATAAAATTAGAAACACTTTGGAATAAAACACCAAACAAGCCTTCAAAACGAAGGAACAAGTTCCGAATAATTTGAGGTAGACGAAGCATGACAGCACCTTCAATGATTGCCTATTATCATTGTGACTCAATTGCGATCGCATCAATCTGGCGATCGTAAAAATCTACCAGTGGGTAGGCGTAGCCCCGATAATATGGTTTGTGCAGTTTAGATAATGGCGGCAGAGGGCAATAGCTACGATGATACGGTTCAATACTAGTTTTCCTGAACCAGCAAAACCGACTTCACGGGACGCTTGATAGAATTTCCCTCCAAATCAACCTTGCCGTAAAAGGTTTTGCCATTATAATAAAGCGAAGACGAACTTCCCCCATCCAGGTTCATCGCTTTATCAGCACCAAGAGTTTTCATCAAATCAGCTAATGCTGGCAAGGATACCCCATTAGCGGGAGCCGAGGGTTTTTGAGCTACCATAACTAAAACAACGCTGCCATCACGGGTAATACCTACGGCAGTTCTGGCATTGGGTTGGTTGCTGCCAAGTGCATCTCGTTTATTGGCAATATCCACAAAGCCCTCTTTTACTAACGTGAGTTCTGGTAACAGGCGTGGGCCTGCACCTATAGCATCGACTAACTGACAACCTGCTGGTGGTGAGTCACTATGTAAAGCAATCGAATAAGTGATAGTTTGCCCACAGAAGTAGCGGCGGAATTCTGTGCGATTGAATATTTGACTCAGATAAGGTTTTAAGTTGGGATTGTTCACCAGACGCTCGTTTTCTTTGGGGTTAGCTACCAACTTCCCTTGTCGGACAATATATGATGTAGATTTTTGGTTAACTGGGTCAAAAAAGCCTGCGTTCAAAATAGCTACGGCTCGATGCTTCTCGGCAAATTCTTCTACAGTGGCTACCTTCTGTGATAGTGCAGGAGTTATTAAAAATCTGCTATTAGCTGGAATCAATAGGATATGAGCTATGCTTTGGGGCAAAGTGCGCTGGAAGTAGCGGATAGTTTTTGGTGGTGAAGATGCAACACTCAGTATTGACGGTGTTGAGGAATGCAAATTAAACCACAGCGCCATTGCCAAACTAATTAATATCAAACTCAGTAGTTTAATTTTTCTCACTTTTAAACTTACGCGATCGCGGCAAACAGTTGCACATTGTACCGCAAAACTTGATCGAATTTTGGAACGTCTACACATCGTCCAGCCGAGCGAAATAGGGATTATACCATCCATACATGCTAAAATTTTGTAAAACACCTTATCCCTAATAGGGATTGAAACGCTTAAAACTTATTAAATCCCTATTGGGGATTGAAATTAAGAGCATGTTAGAAACCACAAACCTGAAAAATATTTTCAAGAAATTCGCTATAGCCAGAAATTCTGCTTCTTTCAAAGAAAATGAGGCAATGAGAGCTATTGCATATAGCATGGATTTACTACTACCGGGTTTGTATATATGGCTACTTTGTTTTAGTTTTCGCATTGGTGGGAGCGTACCAGACGATATTCCCTATAAATATAATATCCCGGTAAAATTCACAGCTACACTGGAATTGCTTTAGTATTACCAGGATATAGAATTTTTACGACTTATCAGGGTAGCTATGACCGTGACATTTCGGCTGAGGACTAAGTTAGACTGTTCTCATTTCCAAAGTGGGCAGAAAGTTTTGGTTGATAGGATTTTTTCTAGTCTGTGATATTTTCACCACCAAAATTAATTAGCCATCTCCTATAACTGATTCCAGTTCTGGAGAGAGTAAATGTATGTCTCTGGATGTTGAGGCAGGCAAGTACACTGTAAATTGAGTACCTCTGCCTAGCTGACTGTAAACATTGACAAAACCACCGTGATTTTTAATGATACCCAATGTCGTGGAAAGTCCTAAACCTGTACCTTTACTTATCTCTTTGGTGGTGAAAAATGGTTTAAAAATCTGTTCTTGGACTTCCGAGGACATCCCTATACCAGTATCCGTCACCACGATCGCAATATAAGAACCCACTTTCGCATCAATATTTATCTGGGCTGAATGTTCACCAATTACCACATTTTCTGCTACGATCCTTAAAATGCCGCCATTAGGCATAGCGTCGCGGGCGTTGACTAGTAAATTTATCAGCACCTGATAAAGTTGAGTTGTGTCTCCACGAACGTACCAGAGATTTTTGGGGATATCTGTCTGGCAGATGATCGATTCGGGGAATGTTTGATTGACAATTTGCTCAATTTCCTCTATTAAAGGCTGAATTTGCACAATTGTCCGTTTTCCTTCAATACCCCGTGCAAAAGACAAAACTTGCTTGAGCAAATTAGCGCCGCGTTTAACATTATTTTCTAAAGTTTGCAATATTTGCTGACTCTGCTGATCGGGCAATTTCTTTTGCAACAGTTGAACTGACATTAAAATTGGGGATAATATATTGTTGAGGTCATGGGCAATACCAGAAGTTAGAGTGCCGATACTCTCCAAACGTTGCGATCGCAGAAGTTGAGCTTCCACTTGTTTTTGCTGGGTTATATCTCGCATCAGTGCCAAATGCCTGAACGTCCCATCAGATTCGTTACGCAGTGGTACGGCATGAGTTTCCATGTAGCGGCGGGTGCCTTTAAATCCAACGATTTCAAACTCCAAAGTCCCCTTGTTACCTTGACAAATACTTTTATGCAAGTCTGCAAAGGCTGCTCTATACTCTGGTAAAATTATGGCATCAATTGGTTTACCAATCAAGACATCAGCACTTTCCACTTCCATCATTGCCAGCCCATAGGCATTAATTTCTAAAAGGGTGCCATCCCTGGCAATTAACTTGATGCATTTTGGTTCTGCATCTATCATCGCTCGTAAATGATTTTCGCTTTGGCTTAGAGCCAGTTCCGTATGGTGAAGTTGCCTGATATAACGCCGCAACAAATCATACAGCAGCACCACTAGCACCAAATCGACAATAGCAGCGATAAAAAATGTAACTATCGCCTTTTGGGAACTTGCTTGTGACTCCTGCATTCCCTGCTGTAATAAATTTTGCTCCACCTTTAAAGAGTCGTGAATCAGCTGTTGGATCTCTTTGCGAATTTGCTTGTCTTTATCAGATAGGATTTGCTGCCGATGTCTGCGGTAAATTTCTTGTTGCAGAATGTTGAACCTGTTGGTAATTTTCGGCTGCTGCTTTTGATGGTTATCAGTAGTTAACTTGCTGAGAATCTGAATATTGCTATTAGTTTGTTGTTCGGCTGCAAGATAGGTTTGTAAATCATCTGCATCTGCTCTAATTAGGTAATTACGTTGTGCAGTTTCAGTATCTTTGAGTCGAGATTGGATATTTTCCAGCTGGGTAATAGCTTCATAGGAGTATGTCACCCATTGCTGGTTGTGAATCAGGTTAGCAGTGTTGCTATATAAGACTACAGCATTAGTAAATACAAGTGCGAATGCTAGGATGAATATTGCTTTCAGCTTTGGAACTTGATACCATTTTTTGAGCATGCGATCGCCCTTTCTGCCGCACATCAGTTAAGATTAAAGATTAAAAACAAATACTGAGAATATTTTAAGGATTTTGAGAACATAGGTAATAAAATACAATCTGTTAGAGTTGTAAATATTTAAATTTTTAGTGATAATGATTTATACATAATAGTCACAAATAAATCCGCTAATTTTTAATATAAATTCATTTTTAGCAATAGTGTAGCTAATGGAGTTTGGAAATTAACGATACAGCCTGTGATCCAGAGCGTTGATAATTATCATCATTAATGCTGCTAAAAATGCCTTTAATCAAGCCTGTCATTAAAGGACTTCTATCTCAGAAAGCAAAGACTCAAAGTAACGCTCGGTTCCAAACCACCAGCCTGCACTTAAGGACTGACAAATAAAAAAATACTCAACAATTTCTTGTGGGGTGGGTGACACGAGAACCTTGGGCTACGGGCGGGCAAGACTTCGGCGTGAGCGTTACTTCTCTACGAGAGGCTCCGCCAACGACAACGCTACTTCGACCCTTCGACAGGCTCAGGGCAGGCAAGCTCAGTACAAGTCAGTACAAGTCAGTCGAACGCTGCCCACCCCACAAGATTGGATAGATTGGTGAATACCAGCTACAAGGAAGGATTACCTCCACTGGTTCTGAAAGTTGAAAACTTCAATTCATTTTGAATGCTATTGGTATCACTATACAGGTTTGTCACTCTATAATCATTAGTTGAACAGCTAATATCTGGAGATTTTTTTCCTTGATAGCTGACTTCAGTTGATGTACCGAATGAAGCAGATTTCACACATGGCTTATATGGTAATTTTGACAGTGGTTGAGCTGCTGAAATATCATTGAAAAATTTCATAGCTGTGTTCACTTTGATTTCACCTGCACCTTTCCTATTGCAAACAGTGTAAGTTGCTTTTCCTGATGGCAATACCCGAATTATATACTGGCAAGTATTCGTAGAACCGCTATTAATAATAACTCCTGGCTCTTGAATAATTGGAGTTTGTGCAAGTGTTTTTAGGGAGAAAACACATAAAGGTGTAGCTAACAACACTGAAGCCAAGCTAATTTTATAGAAGTTAAAAACTTTCATTGTCACCTCACATTGATTTTTTTAGTTATTTAGACAGGTACTAACTGGTTTGAAATATTTGGTTACAAAAAAATGGGTGTAATATAGCAGTCTGCTCTGATTTTTGAAATTATTTGCGTAGACAGGGAGTGGGCTTGCCGTGAGCGTAGCCGAATGGGAGTGGAGAAGAAGCCTTTTCGGGGTGTACTGATTTTTTTCAAAAATCAAATACGAGTCCTATATAGGTGCTCTATTTAGACGTATCTAGCGGTTCCCCTGAGTACTATAGTCTGATATGACTGTAATTGTCCAAAGAGGGGAGTACGAATAAATCCTGATGTTTTTTCAGTAGTTAAAATTGCATCGGTTTGGACAGTAGTTTCTTTAGTCCCGATAACTAGGTTGATAATTGGTAAAAGGAAGCTTAGTTTGAGTATATTTCCTCCAAATTCAGGGTTTGGTGGTTTGCTAATAATTACCGTCACAAGTGTACCGATATCACTAGCCAACGTCTTAATTTGATCACCACTGAAATGCTGGGAAATCTTTTGAGTTCTGTAATCAAGCTGTGGAACTCCATTGAGAATTGAATACTTGATGTAAGTACCTTCGCCCTGAAGTTCAAACTCATTTGGTCGTTGCACAACAATTGCTTGTGCTGGCTTTGGGGATTTGGTCATCAAAAAAGATAGCAGTGATGTCGTGCTTAAGCCAGTCACAAAGGTGAGACCAGTTTTGATAATTTGACGGCGGGACGAATTGAGGGATATATCTTTAAGGTTAGGGTTCATGATTGCGAAATTCCCGAAAGTAAAATTATTTCTATACAATTATCCCAAAAAAATTATCCGATTGTAGTGACAAACTGATAATTTTTTGGTGATTAGGATAAGCATCTCTTATTTAAGGCTGATCAGTGCTAATCTCTACCATTTGTAAATATCTATTTATCTTTCTAGAAAGATAAATATAAGTTAGAGACCGCGATCGCGTCTATTAACTTTTGCCCATTATACTGATCGTTTTCAACATCAATAAACGTGAGTTGAAGTCCCGCTAGTACTCATAAGTTGATGCTAAAATTTAGATTCAATACCATGAAAATTCATGCTCCCATTTATCTACAAATTTATCAGCGCGAAATAGCGCTTCGATCATCAGTTGTCTAGATTGATCAGCCGCACTCACAATATCAAGGTGACATTTAGTTGTGATTTTTCGCAGATCGTTCAAGGTTAGAAGTAAGTGGGCGGGAAAATTTCCAAGTATGTAACGAAATATAAATTCAGCAGATACGTGACAAATTCGTTATTTTACCAGCTAGCTGTGCTACCATAACAAATTCAAAACATCGAGATTATTCGACAATTAGCTTGACATGATTCCAACAATATGTTGATAATTATAGTTTGTGGAAACTTTACTTCTTAATATAAGCTCTTGGCTAACGTCATTGTCATAGGTGCCCAATGGGGCGATGAAGGAAAAGGTAAAATAACTGACTTACTCAGCCGTTCGGCAGATGTTGTGGTACGTTACCAAGGTGGTGTGAATGCTGGACACACAATTGTAGTCAAAGGTCAGACCTTTAAGCTGCACTTAATTCCCTCTGGTATTTTGTATCCAAATACCGATTGCATAATCGGCTGTGGAACAGTCATTGATCCACAGATTTTGATCGCAGAACTCGACCAACTAAAAGAATTAAATATTTCCACTGACCACCTGCTGATATCTGAGACAGCCCACGTAACCATGCCTTATCATCGGTTGATTGATCAGGCATCCGAAGAACGACGGGGAACCCATAAGATCGGCACAACAGGTCGGGGCATTGGGCCGACTTATGCGGACAAATCTGAACGTATAGGGATTCGGGTTTTAGACTTAATGGACCCCGATGGGCTACGTGAGCAGTTGGAGTGGACGATTAATTATAAAAACGTCATTTTAGAAAAGCTTTACAACTTGCCGCCTCTAGATCCAAAAGAGGTGATTGAACAGTATTTGGGGTATGCAGAACGCTTGCGGCCTTACGTTGTTGATACATCGTTCAAAATATCTGATGCGATTCAACGACGGCGCAATATTTTGTTTGAAGGCGCACAAGGTACGCTCCTGGACTTAGATCACGGAACTTATCCTTATGTCACCTCCTCTAACCCGGTGGCGGGGGGGGCTTGCGTTGGTACAGGGGTAGGCCCGACAATGATTGACCGGGTAATTGGGGTGTCGAAAGCCTATACAACGCGGGTGGGAGAGGGGCCATTTCCCACGGAATTGCATGGAGAGTTGGGAGAATTGTTGTGCGATCGCGGTGCCGAATTTGGCACAACCACCGGACGCAAACGGCGTTGCGGCTGGTTTGATGCCGTGATCGGTCGCTATGCCGTGCGGATTAATGGCATGGATTGTATGGCGCTGACCAAACTGGATGTTCTCGATGAATTAGAGTCAATCCAAGTTTGTGTCGCTTATGACATAGATGGCGATCGCAGCGAATACTTCCCCACCAGTTCCCGTAAATTTGCTAGATGTCGCCCCATCTACAAAAGCTTACCAGGGTGGCAAGTTTCAACAACTGAATGCCGCACCCTAGAAGACTTGCCACCGCAAGCACTGGATTATCTAAAATTCTTAGCCGAATTGATGGAAGTCCCGATCGCGATCGTCTCACTCGGAGCAAGCCGCGATCAAACCATAATTGTTGAAGACCCAATTCACGGTCCCAAACGCGCTTTATTGCATCCCGACGGCACACCTGCTACCCTGCTCAGTGCGTAAATTGGTCATAAGCTAATGACTAATGACAAATGACTAATGACTAATGACAAAGGATAACTTCTATGGCTATTACAGTCGAATCTCTAAAACGTCCAGAAGGCAGCAAGCCCAGAGCTTTGCGTCGTTCAGGACTAATACCTGCCAATTTGTATGGTCATAAAGGTACAGAGTCAATTTCTTTGACCATTGAGGCCAAAACTGTTGAGCGCTTGCTCAAAAGAGCTTCAGTCAACAACACCTTGATTGATTTAAACGTGACTGATGTACCTTGGCGTGGCAAAGCCCTGCTGCGGGAACTTCAGATCCATCCAGCAAAAGGTACCCCTTACCACCTCAGCTTTTTCGCGGTTGCAGGCCACGGCGACACCACTGTAGAAGTTCGGTTCCGTTTTGTGGGAACTGCTATTGGTGTTAAACAAGATGGTGGAGTGTTAGACACCGTAATCACTGAATTGCAAGTGAGTTGTGCGCCAGAAAATATCCCAGATGTAATTGAAATCGATGTCACTAACCTGCAAATGGGAGACAGCTTGAGTATTAGTGATATAGTCTTTCCTGAAGGTGTAACACCTATAGCTGAACCAGAGCGACTTGTTGTCAGCGTTTTGCCACCGCAAATTAGCGCTGAAGATGTTGAGACAGAAACTGAAGCAGCTTCTTAAGCTAGGTAAACTGTGTAATAATTCTTGATGATGCCAGGGGGGAACTCCTGGTTTTTTTGTATTTTAGGACTTACGCAAAACGGCACGCTGTAGGGGCAATTCATATAGCTTTAGCTGACCGCAGGGTATTGCCCCTACCTGAAGAGCATTCTTTTCGGCTATTGTTTGCTTTGCGTAAGTCCTATATTTAAACCGCTTAAGGCGCAGAGAGCGCAAAGGACAGAGATGACAGAAGTGACTCTTCCAGCTTTAATTCAGCAAATGTTGCAGCCGGGATTTTATCCCCATCCAGTAACAGAACCCATTGAACTAATTCAAACCCACATTTCTTATGTGCTGTTAACTGGAGATTATGCTTATAAGCTGAAAAAACCTGTGAATTTTGGCTTTTTGGACTTTTCCACCTTGGAGAAGCGGCAGCATTTTTGTCAGGAAGAGTTGCGGTTAAATCAACGCGGTGCCGGTGAACTATATTTAGAAGTTTTGCCCATAACTTTGGTAGGGGAGAAATACCAGCTAGGGGGAACGGCTGAGGCTGTAGAATACGTGCTGAAGATGCGCCAGTTTCCTCAAGAATCGCTATTAAGTTCACTTTTTGAACAGGGTAATTTAAATGACTCACATTTAGAAGAATTGGGGCGGGTGGTGGCTAAATACCATGCCGAAGCACAGACGAATGATTATATTCGCAGTTTTGGTGAAGTGCCAAAAGTTCGGGCTGCAATTGACGAGAATTATCAGCAAACTGATAAATATATTGGTGGTCCGCAAACTCAGGCGCAATTTCTCGAAACAAAGCAATATACAGATAACTTTTTTGCCGAACGTCCAGAATTATTCGCTAGCAGAATTCAGAACGATTATATTCGTGAAGGTCACGGGGATTTACACCTGAGAAATATTGCGCTGTGGCACGACAAAATCTTGCTGTTTGATTGCATTGAGTTTAATGAGCCGTTTCGCTTTGTCGATGTGATGTATGATGTGGCGTTCACGGTGATGGATTTAGAAGCGCGGCAACGTCAAGATTTAGGTAATGCGTTTTTGAATGCCTACGTAGAGCAAACTGGAGACTGGGAAGGCTTACAGGTGTTGCCTTTGTATTTAAGTCGTCAGGCTTATGTCCGGGCAAAGGTAACTTCATTTTTGCTAGATGATCCGAATGTACCCGCGACGGTAAAGGAAGAAGCAACAAAAACCGCCGGTGACTATTACAAACAGGCTTGGGATTACACTAAAGCAAAGCTGGGACAAGTAATTTTGATGTCCGGGTTGTCGGGTTCTGGTAAAAGTACTACAGCAAGGGGTTTAGCGCGTCAACTGGGAGCAATTCACCTTCGTTCAGATGCGGTGCGGAAACATTTAGGGGGAATTCCTCTGTGGGAAAAGGGTGGCGATGATTTATATACACCGGAGATGACCGAGAAAACTTACACACGGCTGTTAGAATTGGGAATTATACTGGCTAAACAAGGTTTCCCGGTGATTTTGGATGCCAAGTATGATAGACAGCAGTTACGGCAAGATGCGATCGCTCAAGCTACCAAACACCAACTTCCTTTTCAGATTATCCAATGCACAGCACCCCTTGAAGTTCTAAAAGAGCGTTTGAACAATCGCACTGGTGATATTGCTGATGCCACTACCGATTTATTAGCTTCACAAATCAAACAAGCTGAACCTTTCACTGAAGAAGAACAAGCCTACGTAAAGATTTTGGATACAACTCAACCACAACAGGCACAATTAAAATAATTCGTAATTCGTAATTCGTAATTCGTAATTGAATCGAAAATTATGAGTTACGAGTTAGTAATTAGTTAATGGCTTTTTTTACTCTATGGCAGACAAAAAGAACGACTTTTTCAGTATTTCTCCCAGTTTCTTTTCTCAGCTGTTATTTGGGGCATTTTTAATATTTATATTAATAATGACCGGCTCCGCACCAGCCCTGAGCATCTTCTTAGGTATCACCGGGGGTTTCATCTTAAGCTGGATCACAAGTGTAACCAATAATAGCACCGAGGCTCCAACTGTAGCCTCCTCTGATGGTGTCGATACAGCACTGAAATACTGGTTATTTTTCATGCTTGGCTTTGTATATTTGGGGTATCCAGCCCCCATGAGTATCTTGCTAGGTGGAATAGGCGCTTTAGCTGGAGGCTGGATTACTGCTTGGTGGGGAAGTAAGGAACCAACTAGAACTCAGTTGCTAGTTGAAGAGTCAGAAGAGGGCGAAGTTGAACTAACGAACGAGAGGATCAACAAACGGCAAACAAGAAGAGCCGCCCGCCGTTACCGTCGCGGTGCTGGTAATAGTTTCAACTTCAGGTTTTGGGAAAAGTAGTAAGTGGGGAGTGGTAAAGAATTATTTTAACCGTGTCGCTTGCGGAAGTCCTCACCCTAAACTCCTAGTAGGGTGGGGATTATGAGTGGGTGACGAGGATTGTATCTAGTATTGATTTTTTGCTTTGCTTTCAACAGATAATTTTAAAGGGTTTCGTCTTTGAATCGAGCGTGAATCTCATTAATCGAGTGTTCCATTTTGTTCACCATTTTGGGATAACGCATTCTTTGAATGACAAACCACCCAAACCCAGCAACAAAGTACAGTAAGACCAAGTAAGGAAAGATATTGTAAGGTGCTGGTGGCACTGGAAATAGAGTACTACCGGGAATTCCGACAGTACCGAGAACAGGAATCATCATAAAAACTACGCCTAAGACTGAAAACAAGATATCCATTGGGCGGAGTTTTTTAATCCGATACAAGTAAATTGGAGCAGCAATTGAAACCAAAATATATACAACTAAGAAACCATATGTGCAAAGTGTTCCTGTGTAACCCAAAATTTCAAAAGGCTTGATGCCAAACAGGTTCAACGCACTCGGGACTATAAATGTAATCAAGGAACACAGGGCAATTGCCGTGTGGGGTGTCAAGTTAGAATTATGGGCTTTACCTAGAGAATTGTGAAACAAACCATCTCGTGCCATCATGAACACTATCCTGGCTGCGGGATTGATACAAGCAAGAGTACAACTGAAGAAGCTCAATAATGCACCAATACTAACTAACGTTCCCAATAAGCCCACACCTGCTTGATTTGCCAAAAATGTAAGTGGCTCCTCGGTTTTACCCAAGTCTACAGAGCTACCACTAAAGCCCAGTACTTCCACATACGCCATGAACATGAAAAATACACCAGACCATATTGTGCTTTGGAGCAAAGATTTGGGAATATTTTTCAGTGGTTTTTTAGCTTCATCTCCTAAAGACGTAGCACTTTCAAAACCCGAAAAACCAAACACAACTAGGACAATTCCTAGCGAGATGCCACCAGGGGTAGCTCCTTTAAGGCTCAGTTGGGACAGATCAATTGCAAAGCCCTTGTGCGCCCAAACAATCATCCCCAACAATAAAATTGAAACTACAGAGATGCCTTCAAGTACCAGCATCATTTTTGCTGATAACTGAATATCTTTATAACCCACATACCAAGCCAGACCTGTCCCCAGTGCAAACAGTGTTAAAGTATGCGTGTGTATGCCAATATGACCCAGCAAAGATTCACCAAAAATTGCAAAGCCAGATAAGGTTGATATCCCAGTAAATAAATAACCCAGAATCAGACCCCAGGCAGACAAAATACCTGCTGTAGAACCTAAACCTTTGACAATATACGAATACAGCGAACCTGGAGAAGCTGAACGCCGCGCAAATTGGTTAATGTTGATAGCGACAAATAACAGCCCAATCATCCCTAACAAGAAACTCAGCCAAGTTCCGTTACCTGAACTGGCGAATATTAAACCTAAATTAGCGGCGGGTGTTGTCGTGGGGGCAATCACTGCTACTGATTGTGCAAACACTTCCCCATAGGAAAGACATTCTTTTTTTAAGCCATGAGCGCTCTGATTGATTTTTAGCTCGATTTCTTGAGTCATGTACTATCTCTACTCACTATATATTTGAATACGGCAGGCACGGGACTAAAACCTAAAACTAAGTTGAATAGGTACTGACTACAAAATGCTGATTTCACTTTATGAAATCTCACTAATAAGAGCAAATATTCTTTATTATCAAATAGATAAATAAATTTTATTAACTACTCATTAGCTTATAGCGGTTCTCGCTTGAGTGAGGTACAAGAAGCCCACCCCGCAAGCGAGGAAGGGACTATGATGTATCTCATGTGATTAGGAAACGCTATAGATCACCTTATTTAAGTAAGCTTAAAACTAAGAGAATACTTCTGGGTTAAGGACAAAAGCAGAGTAAAGTGATATTTTTTAACCGAGAAGTATTGACTCCCCACGATGTTTTTATATCTATCTAAATTACTGCCACTATTTTTTTATCCACTAGGATTAGCCTGTGTCAGCTTGGTTGTAGCATTAGTAACATTGTGGAAACGACCGCGTACTGCGGCGATCGCAATTGCTTTTGCCCTAACTTTATTGCTATTTTGTAGTAATGGTTGGATTGCTAAATCATTAGTGCGATCGCTAGAATGGCAAAATCTCCCACCTGCCCAAATACCAGTAGCAGAAGCAATTGTGGTTTTGGGTGGCGCAACTAAATCAGCTTTTCCCCCAAGACCGACTGTAGATTTGAGTGAAGCAGGCGATCGCGTGATTTATGCCGCACAACTATATCGTCAAAAAAAAGCGCCTATAATCATTTTGAGCGGAGGTCGCATTGATTGGCGTGGAGGTGGTTCACCAGAGTCGGCAGATATGGCAACAATACTTACATCTATTGGTATTCCATCTGAGGCGATTGTCCAAGAACCTGAATCTCTGAATACTTATCAAAATGCTGTAAATGTCCGAAAAATTTTGTCATCTCGTGGCATTCATCAGGTATTATTAGTTACTTCCGCAATCCACATGCCGCGATCGCTTCAGATTTTCCAGCGTCAAGGAATTAATGTAATTCCTGCACCGACTGACTTTCTTGTGAGTGAAGGTGAGTTGCAAGAACTCGGCAGCACTCCCAAAGCCGCTATACTAAATTTATTACCTGATACCGACAACTTACACCAATTTACCAGCGCTTTAAAAGAGTACATTGGTTCTTTTGTCTACCGCTTACGGGGTTGGCTTTAATAAAGTTATGAGTTGTTAGAAAGTTAGGAGTTAAGTAGGAAGGCACAATTAAATATAAGATAAAACCTCACCCTCAATCCCTCTCCGTGAGTTCGGAGAGGGAAGCCGGAGGCAGAGTAAGGTTTTATATTTAATTTGACCCACTTACTTAGGAGTTATGAGTTATTAATTATAAACTAGGGTAATTGCCTGAATTCAAAACTCCATATTCCGTACAGACGCGATTAATCGCGTCTCTCCCCACTCAATTAACATTATGTCTAAAAATTTACCTTACATTATGCCATCCCCTCAACCTCAAGTTGAGGAAGCTTTTGCCTCTTACCAAACAACCCACCAATTTTACCACGAAGTTCGCTCACGGTCAGAGTTTCAGCGTTATTGTGAATGGTATTATACAACAGCAGAACAGCACCGCCAAGAGCTTAAAAGAATGCGCGGCGAACTGAATATTTTTCAGTGTTTTCGCCGCAGATGAGTGATTTAGATGACTTCTAACTCATTTTCACGTAAATGGCTTTTAAACTTTTTACTAAACTGGACTACAATCGGCAAATTAGCGCTTACCGGTCTGTCTCGCCATTGGGTGGCAATACCTATAACATCGCCTTCTGTGCCTTTGATGTCAAAAGGCTGATTGCGATGTTCAGGATGATGATACACTACTACCGAATCTTTAACGCGGACGCGATCGCCAACTTTCATAAGAACATTTACACCTAGCATTTGCTTTTCCACAAGTATCTGCTACAAAATATATGATTAAATCGCTTAGAATTTGATTTAATCAGCTATTTCTTGACGCTTCATCGGGGTGCAACGGCGCATTTAACCCTCTGCGTCCAGGCACGTCTTAGCAATCCGTGCGTACTTTTTTAAGTTTTTTGCCGCGTTAATACCTATCGCCCTTACCCTCTGTGTTTACCCCAAAAGCAGGGAAATGCAAAGAAATAAGCCGATATCAGATATGCTTAATATTGTGACAAGATATCTAACCCTTTTATCTTCACTCTCTGATGTTCCCCAGGTCAACTCTCTCACCAATTTTCGTGCATGGCACAGGCGCTGTTACAAGTATATATTTTTGCTCTATATAATCTCCTCTTCACCGCCCCATCTCCCCCAGCTCAAAAATAGCACTCATTCATCTGTGGCTCGTCCACTCAAATTTGCAATCATCAATACCAATTCAGTAAGATCAATCGGTTTAGCTAGATGTCTTTGGAAACCAGCATCAATCGCCTTTTGCCGCTCTTGCTCGGTGGCATAGGCAGTGATTGCTGCTGCTGGAATTTGTCCCCCAGCTTTAGCCTCAAGCTCTCTAACTTGATGAATCAGGGAGAAACCATCTTCCTCTGGCATCCCGATATCTGCTAGAAGCACATCATATTTGCCAGGAGATTCAGTTAGAGCCGCGATCACTTCCCTTGCCGATGTAACAACCAGTACTTCAGCCCCAAAATCTTCTAACATCCGCTTGATTAACTCGCGGCTGTCCGCTTGATCATCTACAGCTATGATGCATAATCCTTCAAGGATAAGGGATTCAGTCTTACCATCTAATGTGTCCAGAGTCTCCGACAAAACGCTCGGCTCTAAATAAGTTGGCGGTGTAATCTTCGGTGGCATTGAGTGCAGAGGCACTCTGATGGTGATCCTGGTTCCTTTTCCCTCGCCTGGACTCTGTGCTTGAACTGTTCCACCGTGAAGTTCGACAAGATGACGGACAATTGACAAGCCCAATCCAAGTCCCTGACCAGTTTTACTGCTGCTGGAATCTCCTTGGCGGAAGCGATCAAAAACATACGGCAGCAAGTCTGCCCGGATGCCAATTCCTGTGTCGCTGACTTGAATTTGGGCGTGACTATCTACAGCTTAGAGGATGATTCCCACTCGCCCATCGGCTGGAGTGAACTTATGGCAAGCTCTCAAGAAACCTCTCAAAAATCAACTTTTCTCTTCTTTACAAGCTTTACGCGAGCGCATCCAAGAAATATTCGACCAACTTACATTTGAGCAGGTAATTTCTCTCTCTTCTTATAACTTTATCCTGGAAGCTCTTTTCTATGCAGCTTCATATTAAATTGGTATAACTCCTGTACAGACGCGATTAATCGCGTCTCTCCAAACTAGAGGCGATTAATCGCGTCTCTCCAAACTCCTAACTCATTTGCCGTTGAGCTTCGTACAACATTAAAGCAGCTGCGATCGCTACATTCAAAGATTCTACCCCAGGACTCAAAGGAATTCTAACGTGCTGATCTGCGATCGCTGCTAAATCTGCCGACAATCCAGCACCTTCATTTCCGAGTAAAATCAGAGTGGGTTTTCGCCAGTCCATTTCCCAATAAGTTAAAGTCGCAGTGGGTAAGGTTGCTACTACCTGCATTCCTGCCTGCTGACTTTGTTGGACTGTAGCTTTTAAATCTTTGCTTACGGCTGTTGCTAGACGAAACCATTGTCCTGCTGAAGCACGGAGAACTTTGGGACTGTCTAAATCTACACTATCTCTACTTACCCACAAACCCGATGCTCCAGCAGCAGCAGCAGTGCGGATCATCGTACCCAGGTTCCCCGGATCTTGCACCGTTTCTAAAGCAAGCACTAAACCAGTAAATGGTATTTGAGTTTGGTCAACACTTCGTTTTGCCGTTGCCACCACACCATCTGGTTGGACTGTAGTAGCGATCACATCCAAGACTTCTCTACTGACAATTTCGGCGCGATCGCATTGGCTACAAGCTTCCTCCCACAGCGAAAGGTTGGCTGCTTGCCAATCTGGGGTACAACACACTGTTTCTAGTGGGTAATTCACCGCACAAGCTTCTTCTAACAGGTGCGTCCCTTCTAGCAAAAATAACTGCTGCTTGTGCCGGTCTTTGGTGGAATGGAGTTTGCGAATTTGCTTAACTAGGGAATTTTGTAAACTGGTCAACACGATTTTAGATTTTGGATTTTAGATTTTAGATTAATTCAAAAGATGCTCGCAGACTCGCTAACGCTGCGCTATCGGCAATCTAAAATCCAAAATTGATATGCGGAACCCGGGACTTGAACCCGGAAGCCTTGCGGCACTAGAACCTGAATCTAGCGCGTCTGCCATTCCGCCAGTTCCGCTAGCGATTATCTTTATTCACAATTTCCTATTATTGTATAATTTTTTATTTTTGTCAAGTTAAAATATCACGCCTCGTTAAAAGTCTCAAACTAGAAGCGAGTTTTTCCGGGCATAGGTCGAGTCAAAATATTAACTCACCATTACAGCATTGATTTTTAGAGGACACTTAAGTTATTTTACTGAGTATTTAATTTTGCTTAAAACCACTACTTCTTGGTGATTCTTTGTTAAAATTTTCAAAAGCTCATAAAGCTTACTATTGCTTCTTTTCAGCCCGAATTATTCATCAAAAAAACAATTTTTTTATGCAACATCTCGCCCGAAAACGTGGACAAATTGAATCTTTACTGTAGAATCAAAACCAACTTCAAACATATAAAATACGTATTACTTTTGGAGGTAGGCTTATTAATCCTTCTACCAGCTTACCAGATGCCAAATTTGCTCCAAAAGCAGACTCCTCAGTCTTGCAAATTTGGGGTGGGCATCCTTTGCGAGGTCATGTGAAAATTAGCGGGGCAAAAAATGCAGCACTGGTAATCATGGCTGGAGCCTTGCTGTGTCCGGGTGATTGTCGCATCCGCAATGTCCCCTTATTGGCGGACGTAGAGCGGATGGCTCAGGTGTTATTGGCTTTGGGTGTACGCTTAACACGCCAAGGTGATATTTTAGACATCAACGCCAGTGAAATTAAAACATCAAAAGCTCCCTACGAACTAGTTACCCAGTTGAGGGCGAGTTTTTTCGCCATTGGAGCCATTCTCGCCAGATTGGGAGTAGCACAGATGCCCTTACCAGGGGGTTGTGCTATTGGAGCAAGACCAGTTGACTTGCATGTGCGGGGACTGCAAGCAATGGGGGCTGAGGTACAGATTGAGCATGGCATTTGTAATGCCTACGTCCCTGGCAGCAGCCGGAGATTAAAAGGTGCGAAGATTTACTTAGACATTGCCAGCGTCGGAGCCACGGAAAACTTGATGATGGCGGCTACCCTGGCAGAGGGCGAAACGATCATCGAAAATGCTGCCAGAGAGCCAGAAGTAGTTGATTTAGCTAACTTCTGTAACGCGATGGGAGCCAAGATTAAGGGAGCGGGGACTAGCAGGATTATTATCGAAGGAGTCCCCAAGTTGCATTCTGTTGACTACACTATAATTCCCGATCGCATTGAGGCCGGGACGTTTTTGTTAGCAGCAGCAATTACCCGCTCAGAACTTACCCTCTCACCGGTGGCTCCAGAACATCTTGTACCAGTGATTGCCAAATTGCGGGATATTGGGGTGACAATAATTGAGGACAAGCCTGAACACTTACGCATTCTGCCAGCGCAAACCCTCAAGGCAACGGATATTGAAACTCAATACCATCCAGGTTTTCCCACAGATATGCAAGCGCCGTTCATGGCTTTGCTGACATTAGCGGAAGGCGACAGCGTGATTAACGAATCCGTCTTTGAAAATCGCTTGCGTCATGCCTCAGAGTTGAATCGCTTGGGGGCAGATATTCGTGTCAAAGGCAACGCTGCTTTCGTTCGCGGAGTACCGAAGCTTTCTGGCGCACCAGTATTAGGCACAGACTTACGAGCATCGGCAGCGCTAGTCATAGCAGGACTGGCGGCAGAAGGACAAACCACAATTCAGGGATTACAGCACCTTGATCGCGGCTATGATCGACTCGATGTGAAGTTGCAGCAATTGGGAGCTAAAATCCTGCGTGTGGGCGAAACATCACCAGATGCAGAAATCGCTCCCAGCATCACTAGTTTGTCAAGTTGAAATTGCTCGGTTGAGACTGACAAGGGAGACAAGGGAGACAAGGTAAAATTTTCTCCCCCTGCTCCCCTGATGCTCTGCCCCATACTTAAATCGTTATACTAACTATGGGAGGCTGTTAAAACCAGCCAGATTCCATAGTTGTGTTTTTTATAGCTTGCTGCACCATGTCTTTCATCAAAACCCCGCTGATTGGTTTAAAAGCTGACTCATTTCGTCATCCATTAGACCTGGAAGCTACCACAGCGCTCAAGCAGATACCAGGCATAGATATGTTGGTGCGAAATTGGCTCGGGCCAATGGCAGAGCAGCTTTTCTATGTAGAAAATATTGCCTCCAGCGTTCTGGTGGGTGAAAAGCAACTGCCCGATTTATACAAGCTGTTGTTAGATGCCTGTAAAATCCTAGATATAGAGCCTCCCCAGTTGTACGTCCGGCAACATCCGGCTCCCAATGCTTATACTTTTGCTGTGCGGGGTAAGCAGCCCTTTGTTGTGCTACACACTTCCCTAATTGATATTCTCACACCAGAGGAAATACAGGCAGTAATTGCCCACGAGTTGGGGCATCTTAAGTGTGACCATAGCGTTTACTTGACTCCTGTAAATTTATTAATATTAGCTGCGGCGATTGTGCCCAATGTCGGAACCTTCGTTGCTCAAGCGATACAGGCACAGCTTTTAGAATGGGTACGCTGTGCTGAGTTTACCTGTGATCGCGCCGCATTACTAGCAACCCAAGACCCGAAAGTTGTCATGTCAGTGTTGATGAAGCTGGCGGGTGGTTCCCCCACCTTAGCGCCACAGCTGAATCTTGACGCCTTTGTTGCCCAAGCCCGCGCTTACGATGATATTAGCAAGACTGAACTAGGCGAAATGGTCAAAGCTGTCCGCACAGCCGAATTAACCCATCCAGTGCCAGTGTTGCGGGCGCGAGAAATTGACCGATGGGCAAGTAGCACAGAATATCAAACTCTGTTACACAGTCACGGACTGAAGTCTACTAATGAAGTTACACCCAAAGGCGGATGGCGCAATTGGTAGAACTATTAATCACAACCACTTTTATAATTTTTAGTGAATAGCACGCGTAGAGTTTACCGTAAGTAGTAAGCGAACTTGAGGAAATGCGATCGCGCGATCGTGCTTCCTGGAGTTTTTAAGGTAAGCTGTAGGCGATCGCTTAACTAAATCGCTGTAAGTCCGCCACTGACCTGAGTACAGGTTCAGTGGCGGGATGGCGCGGCAATGACGAAACCATCCTCGACCAATATCAACCGCAGGTTGATTCGGGAGCGAGATGTTTGAGGAATTGCCAAAATATTTGTGGAATAATGTTACTACAATATCTATATAATGGTAATGCAGCGATGAATATTAGAGCAGAAGGTATCAGAATGCTGTCCTCCTCTGGGACGGGGGAGGCTAACGCCAGTGGAGAGGATGTAAGACCAATTCGCGGACGCAAATCCAAGATGCGGCAATCCTCCGTGAAACTGGAAGCCCACACTCTACCGTCAGGTCAGTGTGGGTAGTTCACTTATGTCTACCTACTTATCCAACAACGATCGCTTTCAACCCATAAATCTCTTTGAGTACGAAAAGTTAGCAAAAGACCATCTGTCTCAAATGACACTTGATTACTATAGTAGTGGTGCTTGGGATGAAATCACATTGCAAGATAATCATGCTGCCTTTGAGCGAGTCAAACTGCGACCTCGGATATTAGTCGATGTTAGCGAGCGCAATCTAACTACCTCCATTTTAGGACAACCCCTGCAACTACCTTTATTAATTGCGCCGATGGCTTTTCAATGTCTAGCCCATCCAGACGGAGAAGTTGCTACGGCTCTAGCTGCAGCATCAGCTGGTGTGGGCATGGTTTTAAGTACAATGGCAACAAAGAGCATTGAAGAAGTAGCGACTGCATCTGATAAATTTCCAGATTCTCTGCGATGGTTCCAGCTTTACATCCATAAAGATCGGGGATTAACTCGCGCCTTGGTAGAAAAAGCCTATAAAGCAGGCTACAAAGCACTTTGTCTAACTGTAGATGCACCTGTTCTCGGACAGAGGGAGAGAGATAGACGTAACGAGTTTGCCTTACCTCCAGACTTACATCTGGCTAATCTCGCCACCATCTCAGGGCTAGATATTCCCCATGAAAAAGCCGAATCTGGGTTATTTACTTATTTTGCCCAACAGCTAAACCCAGCAGTAACTTGGCACGATTTAGAATGGTTACAGTCTTTATCTCCACTACCTTTAGTCATCAAAGGAATTTTACGGGGAGATGACGCTGTTCGGGCTGTAGAATATGGAGCCAAAGCAATAGTTGTTTCCAATCATGGTGGCAGACAACTCGATGGTGCGATCGCTTCTTTAGATGCCCTAACTGAAATACTAGCAGCAGTGGATGGTAAAGTAGAAGTAGTGTTGGATGGCGGCATTCGTAGGGGTACAGACATTCTCAAAGCTTTGGCATTAGGAGCAAAAGCGGTATTGATCGGACGACCCATTTTGTGGGGACTAGCAGTAGCAGGACAAGTCGGTGTATCTCATGTCATCTCACTACTACAAGATGAGTTAAATCTGGCAATGGCACTTAGCGGCTGTGCAAAACTAGAGGATATTGACCCTAGTTTATTGAGGCTGCCACGCCTTTAAGCCTTAGAATGGTCAGAAATATTATTCCAACAAAACTTTGAGAATTAATTTGCAGACTTGTTACAAAATCCCTCAAATAGAGTATAATAGTTAAGATTGGATATAAGGGCGGGTGGCGGAATTGGTAGACGCACCACACTCAAAATGTGGCGGCCTTGCGGTCATAGGAGTTCGATTCTCCTCCTGCCCACTACCAAACAAGTACTAGATGGGTGAAAAAATTATGCGCCTAAAAAGATGGGAATCTCCCCGCAAAGAAGGCAGGAATGAGAAAGGTAGAGGCGGTTCTGCAAGGAAGCGTCAACTCAAAAAGCAAAGGCAAATGTTACGGCAAAGACTCAAGGAAAGTAACAAACTAGACAATCACAAAAATAATAGAGCAGGGGAAGATAAGTTTATCTTCCCCTTCTTTTTTGGGCTTTTATTTCAGAAAAAAATAAATTGTAGGGATTTTTCAATACATAGACTAAATTAAATATGTAATAAATTTGCAAATTCATCAGAAAAAATTATTAGCCATTCTTTAACATATACTAATTCAATTGAAACTCCTAAGCGCATACTTACGTATAAAAAACTCCACCCACTCAAGGGAATTGAGTTTTTGGGCATGGGGAAGAAGCTACCTGTTTGGCCCATGCCCTATGCCCCAAGGGTTGGGGCGGCTATCCCTCTCCACCCACTTAAGGGAATTGAGTTTACCACAGCTTTCAATAAAAATCATCAGGCTGAGTGTCTGGTATTTTACTTCGCAATTTAATTTATATTTGTAGTAAATATTACCCACGTAAAATAGATATCCATCGGAACTTATGCCAATTGTAATGTTTGCAGGAAGAAATCAACAATTAATTATGAAGGAAGTATGAATTTTGCCAAGCAACGTCTAAAATGCCTAGCTTAAAACAGTAAGCTAGGATACAGCAGCAAATAATTCTAATTTTAGTATTACCGATTAAGCTAAAAGTATACTAAGAAGGCAATTGCACCTCCATGTGTTAACTTCCAAGGATGACACAAGCCTACAAAAAGTCAGGAGTCATCTGATCTGAATTATTTAATATTCGGAATGGTCTAGGTAATGTATGGGTTTTTTTCTTGGACACAGGAGTTATTGATGGTGGCAAGAGTGCTTCTACCTACTAAAAAAGTGCTTGATTTTCCGATTACTGCTTTACGCTTTGACGAGCAAGTACAAACAATACTTAAGTGGTCGATTCGGCATGAGAGTAAAACTGTATACGTAGCTAATGTACACATGCTCATTGAAGCTCATTGGAATCCAGAGTTTGCCAACATATTACGAAATGCAGATATAGTTACTCCTGATGGTATGCCTCTTGTATGGATGATGCGAAAGATGGGAGCGCTTTACCAAGACCGTGTGGCAGGGATGGATATTTTACTAGCATTGTGTCAGCTAACTCAAACAGAAAATCTTAGTATTTTCTTTCTAGGTTCCCAAACAGAAATTCTTTCTAAGATGCAAACAAGGTTAGAGAAGGAATTTCCGCAGGTGAAGATTGCGGCGATGGAACCTCTGCCCTTTCGTCCCCTGAGTGAAACTGAAGACGAAGCTTTAGTTCAAAAGATTAATTCTAGTGGTGCTAGCACGGTCTTAGTATCTCTGGGATGTCCTAAGCAAGAAAATTGGATAGCTCAACATAAGGGTCAGATACAGGCTGTAATGATTGGACTGGGTGGAGTTTTCCCAGTTTATGCAGGAATTCACAAGCGAGCACCCCGCATAGTTCGAGACTTAGGACTTGAATGGCTGTATCGATGGATTCAAGAACCGCGCCGCCTTTGCGGTCGCTATGCTAAGACCATTCCACTATTTATATGGCTGGCTACTAAGCAACTACTATCATCAAGTCGGATTGCAGCAGTCTTCCTTCACGAGACTGGGGAGTGAACTACTCAGACTTGCCTAAGGCTAAAGTTGATCGCTCCCAATTCATCGGGAATAGCCATCAATTACTCCGTAGTTTTTTTGGTCTTACATTCCCTCCTCTTGTCAGGAGTCCTGGTTCCCAAGACCCAAATATTTTACCCTGAGCGAAGTCGTTGGCGTTCACGTTAGCGTCTCTGAAAGAGAAGCCTCTCGTTGGTGCAGCCTCTCGTTGGTGCAGCCTCTCGTTGGCGCAGCCTCTCGTTGGCGCAGCCTCTCGAAGAGAAGAGAAGAGAAGAGAAGAGAGGAGAAGAGTTCTCTTGCGACATATATTTATAAGAAAAGGTTTTCCGCTTGTGGCATTGATGGTCAAGACAGTAGCTATCTTACCAGAAAATCCCCCGCTCACAATACCTACTATTAGAGTACATTGTTCGCGTAGCGGATGCACCAGAAGGTGGTGACTTCCGTGACTAGTTAAGGAAAACGAAATAGGTGAGACTGACTGGCGGGAAAAGAAATAATCTAGCGCTAATTATCAGCAGCTGATGACAATTTTCCAACAAGTCATCAATAAAAATAAATAGTGTGTCCCCGAAGGCGTTGATTATCAAGTGAAGTAGATTTTAGATCCAAAGGAATTGCGATCGCACAATTTTCTCCTTTAACCCTCTTTCATCACTATCGGATAAATTAACGTGAGTTGGACGATACAGCCAAACGTTGATTCAGATGAAACAGGCTAAATGCAAGGATTCTCACCAATCAATGTCTTGCTGTCAAAACCGATTATCTTAAATCAACTATTAAACTACTTGACATTAACCCAGGACTAAGTGTTATATTAACTAGAGTAAAGTCTTTGGGGCGTCGCCAAGTGGTAAGGCAGCGGGTTTTGGTCTCGCCATTCCTGGGTTCGAATCCTAGCGCCCCAGTAAATCTAAAGACAGGCATAAGTGCCTGTCTTTTAGAGTATTTAATTACATTTTTAAGATGCGTCTCAATGCATCTAATTCTGTGAACGTTACTTGTCAGGCGATTTGAGAGCTTGATCCAGAGTCTGCCGAGCCTGTTCTGCTTTAGATCGCGCTTCCTGGTAACGCACATTAGCTTGGGCAAAATTTTTCAGAACTTTAAAACCTTCCTTAAGTCGAGTAATTTCCTCTTCTGTCACCGACTCGTCAGTGAACAGAACATCAACCGCTTTGCGAATTTCCAACGCTTCCGCTCGTGACTCCTGAACTTTTAGCTTGAGTGTGGCCAGGTTACTCAGAACCTGGACAGCTTGTGTAATGGTATCTTCACCGCTAGCAGGATCAATAGTTGACTCTTTAACCTCAATTAATTGTTGAGGGCCAAATCCTTCTTCCAGTTCCGTGGGTAGCTTACCTGCATCCATCAGTTCCATCAGCTGATCCATTGCTTTGTCACGAGCTTTAGCTGAATCTTTTCCAGAAACAGTAAGGATAATTTCTGGACTTTGAGCGAGAGTGTACTGAACCATATTTGAGCAGAAAATTTCCTGGTTAACCAAGCTGAAGCAAATAACTATAACATATTGCGTGTTAGGTTATTTTTGGGTTTATTGACTTTAGTGTGGGTTTGCCAAATTCATGTGATTTCTATTTTTAATGATTTCAAGCTTTATTGCTGCCCCTGGCAAGTCGCTCAAAATAAAACTTTATACTTAAGAAAACGGGAATAAGTTTTAACAGGAGAGGAGAGCAATGGCTCCCAGTCCCACCATCATGCAAGCTGTGGAACAGCTGGGTTACCGTGTCACCGTTGGAGATGTGGCAACTCAGGCAGGATTGAACGTCGCTGAAGCTAATCAAAGCTTGTTAGCCCTGGCATCTGATGCTGGGGGACATTTGCAGGTAGCGGATTCAGGTGATATAGTTTACCTTTTCCCAGAAAACTTTCGAGCAATTTTGCGTAATAAATACTTCCGGTTACGATTGCAGGAATGGTGGAAAAAGGTCTGGAGTGTTCTGTTTTACTTGATTCGCATTTCTTTTGGAATTTTCTTAACTGTTTCCATCATCCTGATAACTGTTACCATCTACATTATCATTACCTCTACCAACTCAGACCGTAACGGTAACAGTCGGGGCAGTAATTTCGGTGGCGGATTCTTCTATTTTCCAAATTTATTCTGGTATCTTAGCCCAAATTATGACACCCAGAACCAGGAACGGCGACGTGAAAGGCGCGAAGAAAGCAATCTGAATTTCTTTGAAGCTGTCTTTTCGTTTTTGTTTGGCGATGGTAATCCTAACGCCAACTTAGAAGAACGTCGCTGGCAAGAAATTGCTACGGTGATTCGGATTAACCGTGGCGCAGTGGTAGCGGAACAAATTGCTCCATATTTGGATGACATTGGCGAGGGATATACAAAAGAGTACGAAGATTATATGCTGCCCGTTCTGACGCGATTTAATGGGCAACCGGGGGTAAGTCCAGAAGGGCAAATTGTTTATTACTTCCCAGAGTTGCAGGTGAGTGCAGTTAAAAAACGCCGTCATTCAATATCAGATCACTTGGAAGAATTTCCCTGGCGTTTTAGTGCCGCAAGTTCAGGGCAAATTATGCTGAGTGCTGGGTTGGGTGTACTAAATTTTGTTGGTGCTTTAGTACTGGGAAGTTTGTTGAAAGATGGCACAGTTGCCGCCCGATTAGGTGAACTGGGGGCTTTTGTAGGTTTTGTCAAAGGAATTTATTGGTTGCTATTGGCTTATGGAGCAGGTTTCTTAGGCATACCCTTATTGCGTTATTTCTGGATTCAGTGGCGTAATCGTAAAATAGGCGATCGCAACCGCGATCGCATTTCCAGAGCAAGGCTATTGGCAAGTCCTGATGCACCTTTGCAACAAAAAATCGACTATGCTCAACAATTTGCAACAGAAAAAGTCATTGGCAACGAAGATTTAGTGTATTCTAGCGAAACTGACTTACTCGACCAAGAAGTTCAGCGTTCTGCACAAATTGACGCTGAATGGCAACGGCGGTTAGATGAGTCATAAGCAATTTGCTTATCCAAAATTTCCCATAATCAGAAGCTAACAAAAATGGGCGGGCATCTTGCCCACCCATTTGAGTTTTTCAGGGAGTGCGTTAGCGTAGCTCACGGGCACAGCAATGCTGTACCCCTACGATAAATCTATATGTATCAGGGTTTGTGTGAAATGGTATAAGCTGTGGTTGTTGCTTTCCAAAAACGGTTATTAAAAGTAGGGAATTCCACAGAATAAAATATACATAGAGTAAAAATGGCTCTTTAGCATTAATCCAATTCCACCTACTCTCCCACCTAACAATAGCCCATTTAAGACTCCCTTACCTCTGAGATAACTTTTTGGGCTATGTGAAAAGCAGAGATATATGAAAGTTGAAGACTACCTCCAAAATCATCTTCTATGGGATGCCTTATTTGCGTAGACAGGGAGTAGGCTTGCCGTGAGTGTAGCCGAATGGGAAGAAGCCTTTTCGGGGTGTACTGATTTTTTTCAAAAATCAAATACGAGTCCTATAGCTCAATTCTTATTTCTATGAAAAGCTCGGCGTCTGCGCCCATTTTCAACCAAGGGTTTTCGCAACGGTACTACCTCAGCTTCACTACTCTCGCGTGCTACCCGAATCAGCAACCCAGCAGCGATTAAGCTGGCAATCATGGAATTACCACCATAACTAAACATGGGTAAAGGTAAGCCAGTAGTCGGTAAAGAACCTGTAGCAACACCGATGTGGAGCAATGATTGTCCTACTATTAAAATCGTCACGCCGATCGCTACCAATCGATGTACTATATTTTTAGCCTTCAGCGCCACAATTAATCCAAGAGTGGCGAATGTAGCTAAAAGTACTAACAATACCATACTGCCAACAAAGCCAAACTCTTCAGCGAACACGGCAAAAATAAAATCAGTATCCTGAATTGGTAAATAAAACAGCTTTTGTTGAGAAAGCCCATATCCAGAACCCCAAGTTTTACCAGAACCTACGGCGAGTAGACTTTGCACCAACTGATAGCCATCTCCTGTAGCATCCGCCCACGGATTCAGGAATGACATCACCCGCTTCCGCTGATACTCTTTAAAACTAATACTCAGTATTGCCAACATCACTCCACCAATTGCTGTTCCTCCCAGGTACTTGTAAGGTAAGCCAGCTGCTAGAGCAATTAGCCAGATAGTCATGCCGCAAAGTGCTGTTGTACTCAAGTTAGGCTGGGCAAGAATTCCTAAAAGTACCAGACCGAAAATACCCAACCAAGCCAAGCGAACCCGCCAACTGATTCGTTCCCACTGACCAAAAAGCCGCGCACTTTGCAGCACCAAAAAGGGTTTAATTAATTCTGACGGTTGAATCGGAATTGGCCCGATCGCAATCCAACGCGCTGCGTCAAAAGCCTTTCTTCCCAATCCTGGGATCAGTGTGACAAAAATTAACGCTAAAAACAGCAACAAAAACCAATGGGATAGTCCCAAAATTTTCTGCAACGGCAAATTCACAATAATATTGAATCCGATTAAGGAAACTAACACCCAAAGCAGTTGACGCTTAAAGTAGTACAACCCATCATTTTGACGGACATCAGCGACAGGATAGGATGCTGAAAATAGCATGATTAAGCCGGCGAACAGCCAAATCAACGTTAACCACCGCAACAACCGCGCTTCTAATGCCCAGTTGGAGACGGAAATATCAAAAATTGGAATCAGGCGGCGTAGATTCACGATCAGTACAGGTAAAAAGTTAGAAATTAGGAGTTAGTAATAAAACTCATAAATCATAACTTATAACTCTTAAGTAGCTTTGACAACGATACATTTGATAATGGTCAACTTTAATACACTCAGCTAGCAACTATTAATCTAATTCCCAGTCGCCTTGACTAGCGATTTTAGATTTTAGATTTTAGATTAGAAGAATTTTTGGTTCATGCCCCGCCCGAAGTCAAGCGGAATAAATCTAAAATCCCAAATCTGTCTTGAAAAGTTTGCTCAAACTCCTCCACCCCCCCGCGCAACTTTTGTCTCCGACACGCTACGCGAACGCAAAATCTTCAAGCCTTGTCCCCTTCTGGGTGAGGTTAATCCAAAAGACGCTCGCGGACTCGCTAACGCAAATCCAAAATCCAAAATTGTTTGACTGGGGTTGTTCTAGCGATCGCTAGTTGATACAAAGGATATTTTTCTCAGACCACTATCAAATTTGACAACACAATACTTTTTGCTTTCCTTGATTTGACTTTTGACAAACTGAAAAATTTTTAATTTGTCACGTATCCAGAAAGTTTCTCATAAAAAGCCCAGATAAAGTTTCAGTAATATTACGGTAGTGGCTTAACTTTCTTATGGCTATGGTTAATGAACTTATTTCAAAAACTTACGTAAATATGACGAATAACAGCAAAGCCCCCACAAACACAATTGTGCGTAAATCTACTCGTCCAGCATTAGTGGGTGAGTTTCACATTCATATAAATGCTCAGACGCTTTCAACTCCTTTTGAAAAATTTCTGATCGAGACTCATAACTTTTGGAATTCCGACTTCTCAGGTCATTCCGAAGGACTTGCTCATCCTCCTCCAAAAAAGCACTTGACAATAAAAACTAATTATGAGTCATAGCTTCCAGAAAACTTTGCTAGTATTCTCCGCTACTTAGAGGATAATTCTGAAGCTATAGAAGGGTACATTGAGGCGGAATATATTCCCGTTGACGTAGAAATTGAGGAAAAATCTTTCAATCCAGAAATCGAAATTCCTTTTAAGTTTAAGTTGGCATCTTTAGCACCTGGAACATTTCCTCAAGATGAGCTCCACATCACTTTATCGCGGGAGCAGTCAGACCCAAGATTAATTAATTCCTTGCGAGATATGGGATTCTACTCACTCTATATGGAAAAATTATTTGGGGAAGTAGAAATCTTTACTGCCCAAGGAACACGCAAAATGATTCGTCAGCTTTTGCCAAAGGTTATTACATATCTAACAGCAGTGGGGGGTGTTGTACAGTCTAGCGTTAAAGAAGAAAGAATTATTCGCTGGTGGATGAGTTCACCAGAACTTGTACTGCCTTCTGTTATCAACACTGTTGAGAGTTAATTAGCTCTGTTTCATCACTGTAGTGGGAGTAATATTTAGAGTAGCTCCTATAAAATGCCAGCTAATCTAAAACCTTTGCTGGAACAAAGTTTTAAACTCTTCCAAAGGGCTTGATAGAACACCTAACCGTAGTACCGCTACGTGGAATTCAAAATTAAGCAACCTTACCAAATAAGGTTTTCACTCATTTTAAATGGTTGGTTTATTTGCGCTCTGCTGTACTGGTTAGAGTACAAGAATGAAAGCTACTTCCTTTGATTTATATCACTGTAGCAGAATTCGTTACTCTAAAAGCCAGAATCTTGTGAAGACTCAACCCAATCTTATCTGTCGATTTATCCCATTACAAACTCGTTCAAACAGGATATCAGACATCCTGGATCGTTTGAGTTTGAGAAACAAAATTATTGGCGGCTATGCTGTAGCTCTGAGCATTGCTGTAGGAGGAACGATCGCTGGATTGACCGTTGGCAATTACTACCAGGAACAAGCGAGTACCAGTGAAGACAGTGCTAATCAACAAGGTCAGCTCTTAAGTGACTTGCAAGTAGCCATGCTTCGGACTCTACCTACCATAGAGTTTGTACCTTTACTCAAAAAGCCGAAAGAGTTTGAGCAACACAAGTCGGAATTGGGTGAGCGAGCAGAAAAAATTAAGCAGCTGATCAACTCATATCTTGCACCTCACCGTATAATCCCAGAAAAAGTAAAAAGATGTGCGATAAAGCTACCTAATTTTTATTGGCTTTTATCGATAAATCAATACTTTTACTTTTTTACTGAGTAATAAAATCACATCAATTTTTGTTGGTGCAAGATGTGAGTCAACGAACTCCAGCGATCACCACAAACCACAGCTACAAAAGACTTGGATCGTTTGTTGTCCAAAGATTATCGGGCAGCGGAAAAATTCTACCAACAACTTGAAGTTTTGCTCAACCAGATAAAGCCGCAGATGTTACAACCACAATCAAGTGATGCAGCTAAGAAACAAATCACAGACTTTACAGGTGGCACCGAATTTGGTGCAATTGTTAGCTCTGCTTACGATCTCACAACTTTTATTAAAAGCGCTGAAGAGCAAGAGAAAAAAGCAAAGTACGCATTGATAGAAGCAGAAGACCTGCGAAACCAGATTATTCTTTTTGGTATGCTACTCTTAGTCTTGTTCGCTGCTGTCTTAGCCTTCTCTACCAGTCGAGCGATCGCCGGGCCGATTGAAGCTGTGACTCAGGTTGCTCAACTTGTTAGTTCTTCATCAGATTTTAGTTTGCGAGTTCCTGTCACCACATCAGATGAAATCGGTCTATTGTCAATGTCCTTTAATAACCTCATCCAAACGATCGCAACTTACATTCAAAAACTTTCACAAAAGAATCAGAAACTAGAGCAAGCAGAAGAGGCGTTACGAATAGCTCATGATCAGCTAGAAACTCGTGTCAGAGAACGAACAGCAGAACTAGCGAAAATAAATCAGGAATTGCTAATTGAAGTTACAGAGCGTAAGCGAGCAGAATCACAACTGCGACATTTGGCATTTCACGATGCATTAACGGGGTTGCCAAACCGCACTTTCTTTATGAATAGCCTCAGAAATGCGATCGATTATTCAAAACGGCATTCAGATTATTTATTTGCCGTGCTGTTTCTAGACTTAGATCGCTTCAAATTTATCAACGACAGCTTGGGACACACATTTGGGGACCAAGTACTGCTCACTATTGCTCAAAGGCTAAAGGAATGCCTGCGCTCTATAGATGTAGCTGCAAGGATGGGAGGAGACGAGTTCACAATCCTGTTGGGAGGAATTCAAGATGTCAACCACGTAGTACGCATGACTGAACGGATACAAGAAAAACTGGCACTTCCCGTAGTTTTAGATGGGCAAGAAGTGTTTACCACAGTCAGTATTGGTATTGCGTTGAGCATCACAGATTATAACCAACCAGAAGACCTTCTGCGTAACGCTGACATTGCAATGTACCGAGCTAAGACGCAAGACAAGGTGCGCTACGAGATGTTTAATACTGATATGCATATTCAGGTAATGGCACACTTGCAGTTGGAGACAGCTCTGCGACGAGCTATTGAACGTCAGGAGTTTCGGATTCATTATCAACCAATTGTGTCACTCACTACCGGGAAGATAACTGGTTTTGAAGCACTGGTGCGGTGGCAGCATCCAGAACGGGGTATTATTTTTCCAGAAGATTTCCTGCCAACTGCTCAAGAAACTGGGTTGAGTATTTTAATTGATGAGTGGGTAATGCGTGAAGCATGCCGCCAGACACAGCAGTGGCAAGACCGATTCCCTCCAAAATCAGGGAAGTTGGGTGAGCAAGCCTTGACCATTAGTGTCAATCTTTGTAGTTCTTGGTTCAGTCAACAAAAGCTACTGCTGCACATCAATCAAGTCTTACAGGAGACTAGTTTAGATATACAGAGTTTGAAATTGGAGATCACAGAAAGCGTAATTATGGAAAACGGCGAGAATGTCACCACCACGTTAAACCTACTAAGAAATTTAGGAATTAAGTTGGCAATTGACGACTTTGGTACAGGCTATTCTTCATTAGGTCGCCTTCATCACTTTCCGATTCATGAGTTGAAGATTGACCGCTCCTTTGTTAGTGGAAGGAGTGTTGGTGAAGGAAATTTAGATATTGTTGAGACAATTGTCACCCTGTCTAAAAAAATAGGTGTAACTGTGACAGCAGAAGGCTTGGAAACGGCAGAACAACTAGCATTCCTGAGAGCAATGAAATGTGAATATGCCCAGGGAAACTTTTTCTCGAAGCCCTTGGACAGTTCGACAGCAGAGGCTTTAATCGTGGCTAATCGTCAGTGGTGATTATGGCAATTTTTTACACAGTTGCAGACAACGACTTCAACTAACAACAAATCTTATTCTGATGCTATTTACTTAACATAACTCAATGACTTAATCCGATTAACTGCTTGGCTTTTAGGAGAGCAGCAACTTATGCTGCATATGATTTTTGGGGTTCACCCTATTTCAATTTATTCACTGAGTTTTTTTGTGCCTTTCTACGCTTGCAAATCTTGAACAATCCGAAAACCAGAGTGCTGATAAAAATTGGGACGAAACCAATTACGGTAATATTTTAAAGCTTCTGTACCATTAGTTATCCAACATCCCCCTAACATCATCTGATGCTTAGTATCGAAAAAGATTGCAGAATTGTCTTCATAAAGAAAATGAGGTTCATATCCGGGAAGCGAGTTTAAATTATCACTCAACCATTCCCAAACATTACCCCGTAAATCGTACAATCCAGAGTGACTTTTTGCACTTTCTAACATTCCGACGGGGCTAGGTGAGCCAAATTTGAAATTGAGATTGAAATTGTCTATATTTTCTATCAAACCGTTACCATAAGTTGCTAAATGGTACTCGGCTTCACTCATTAAACGAGTATTTTTACCTTGCCAACGACAATAAGCCATTGCTTCATAATGATTGACTTCCACAGGCCAATCTAGGGGTAAGTCGATTTCATCAAACATGGCTCGATATTTGTAGCTACCATTTTCATGTAACCAAAATTTTGGACATTGAATATTGTATTGAGTTTTCCAATTCCCAGATTCTTCATCCCAATATTCTTGATTTTCGTAACCACCAGCCTTGACAAAATAGATAAATTCGGCATTGGTAATCAGATATTTACTGGCGAAAAAGGGTGCAACTTCAACAGTGCGATCGCCATAATCAATATCCCATCCATAAGTCGAATCATTAAACGCTTTTCCGAGTTTTACTATCCCACCAGCAACTTCGATCATTTCGTTCTGAGGAGTGTAACCATTAAAAGGGGCATATTGCCAGTTTTGGGGACGTTTCACTCTCTCTACTGGTAGTTGGCGAATTAACATCGAAGAGGTTTCAATGTGAATACGCTGGTGTTCAATCGCCATAATTAAAGCCCAAAGGGGATGAGTGGGATGAATTGGCAAAGTAATTGGGGTGGTTTTAATTACTTCGGAAATTACGGAATATGCTTGTTCTCGATACTCCCAAGTTTGTGCAACTTGCGGCCATTCCAGATGAGCGATCGCTTGATTTAATTCCTCTGGTATTTGTGGATCAACTCCAATTTCAAAGAGGATTTCATAGTCGGGATTGAGGCGTTTTTCTAATAATCCTACACTGATTAATTTATTGATGTAGAAAACAGCCGCATGTCCCAGATAAAAAATCAGATAATTTCTCAGAGGATCGGGATTGAGATAAAATGTGTCTTCCCCGACTAAACTTTTCATCAGCATATCTTCCAGTTGCCAAGCATTCTTAAAGTAATCGAGGATAACTTGGCAATTACAACTATCTAGTTTTGGCGGATAAGTAGAGTGAAAATTGTTCATGGTGTCACTTAGATTGATATTTACGACAATGTACAAGATAAATATTTAATGCTCATTCAGAATTGTTAGAGATGTTATAATGTCAATCTTTTTACTTTTCAATTGGATTCTTAAATATGACAAATTTAATATTTAATAGCAAGGCTTATTTGTCATATCAGGTTCAGTTAAACACTTATAATATCTCTAGGTTGGGGAGCCACTGCGTTCATTGGTGTCAACTTCAGAAAAAATCTGCTTTGAGAAGACGTTTTGCCCTCATCCCCTAACCCCTTCTCCCAAGTCGGGAGAAGGGGAACTAGAGAATTTGCTCCCCTCTCCCAATATTGGGAGAGGGGCTGTTCTTGTGAGGGTCAAACCTCGAAAGCTTGCCAAGCCTTTATTAAATAGTTGAAGTATGGGCAATTCATGTAGCTTTAGCTTCCTGCAGGGTATTGTCCCTATTTAGGCAGAATTACATAAAATAAAATTCTAGTTCGTAGTGAGCGAGGAATCGCTCAAAACAAGGATTATCAGGACTAAGTTTTATTGATTCAATTCTGATTAATGTCTGTTATAAATGTCGCGCAACTAATTAGAGAAGCATACGGCGATGCCTTCACAGTAGGCATCGCGGATTTTAGATTTAATCTAATCTAAAATCCCAAATCGAGTTACCGATTCACCGCCGCAGCTTCCCGTGCTGCTGCTGCTTGATCTGGGTGAATACCCAAGCGTGTGAGATTAATCCGACCTTTGTTATCAATTTCGCGCACTTTGATAATCACTTCATCGCCCACTGCTACTTCATCCTCAACTTTGCCAACGCGGTAATCAGCAAGTTGTGAAATATGGATCATACCTTCTTTTCCAGGCAAAAATTCCACAAATGCACCTATGGGTATAATCCGAGTGATGCGTCCGGCATAGACATCCCCTTCGTTCAGCTTGCGGGTCATACCTTGGATGATGTTTTTGGCTCTCTTAGCCTTGTTCTCATCCACAGCCGAAATTGTCACCGTGCCATCATCTTCGATGTCAATTTTAGCACCAGTTTCCTCTGTGATCCCCTTAATAGTCTTGCCTCCAGGACCGATGACCAGACCAATCATGTCTGAATCAATCTTGATTGTTAACAGACGTGGGGCATAAGCTGAGGTTTCGGTACGCGGCTGGTCAATACAGGCGAGCATTTTCTCCAAAATGTGCAACCTGGCTGATTTAGCTTGGTGGACAGCTTGGGAAATAACATCTAACGACAGACCAGGGATTTTCATATCCATTTGCAAGGCGGTAATCCCGACATCCGTGCCGGCAACTTTGAAGTCCATGTCCCCCAAAAAGTCTTCAATGCCCTGAATATCGGTCAGAACTCGCACTTCGTCCCCTTCTTTAATCAGACCCATTGCTGCACCACTGACGGGTTTGAGAATTGGCACACCAGCATCCATTAGGGCTAGGGTGGAACCGCACACTGAACCCATTGAGGTGGAACCGTTGGAGGAAAGTACTTCCGATACGATCCGAATCACGTAGGGAAAATCTTCTTTTGACGGTAGCACAGGTATTATCGCTCGCTCTGCTAATGCGCCGTGACCAATTTCGCGCCTTCCGGGAGTACGCAGTGGCTTGGTTTCCCCGACTGAGAAAGGCGGGAAGTTGTAATGATGCAGATAACGCTTGTGTTGATCTAGCTGCATGTCATCGTTGAGGTTTTGGGCATCCCCAGGTGTACCTAGAGTACAAGCGGATAATACCTGAGTTAGTTCCCGGTTAAATAAACCGCTACCGTGGACTCGCTTTGGTAAGACATTAACTAAACAAGAAACAGGACGCACTTGATCGAGTTTGCGACCATCAACGCGAACGTTATCTTCGATGATTTGCCGCCGCATGAAGTATTTGGTAATATCTTTAAAAGTGTTACCAAGTGCTTTGCTATTTGCAGTTGCGGCAACTCGAATTGGGTCTTCATGTGACAATTCGCTGATCGTCGTGGCAATTTCATCCTTGACGACATCTAAAGCTGCATCGCGTTCGGGTTTGGTGAAATGAAATTGAGAGAGGATTTTCTTGATCTGGCTGCTAGCGCGATCGCGGATATAATTTTCTAGCGTCTGGTCTACTTCTGGTGGTGCTGCTTCCACTATTACCAGACCTAGTTCTGCGATTAAATCTTGCTGCGCTTTGATTAAGTCCCGCACTGCTTCATAACCAAAGTCAATCGCCTCGATAATATCTCGCTCTGGCAACTGATTGGCTCCCGCCTCCACCATGATCACGCCATGCGGTGAACCGGCTACTACCAAATCCAAGTCTCCAGCTTCAATTTCTGCATAGGTGGGGTTAATAATAAAATCATCTCCCACTAAACCAACCCGCACTGCTGCCATTGGTCCATTAAAAGGAATCTGGGCAATTAGGGTAGCGATCGAAGCACCTGTAACTGCTAACACATCGGGTGGTACTAACTCGTCCATCGACATCGTGATCGCAATAATTTGCAGGTCATCCCGTAGCCATGAGGGAAACAGGGGACGCATGGGACGGTCTATAAGACGGCTGGTAAGAATTGTTTTTTCTGGGGGACGACCTTCTCGGCGCATGATCCCGCCGGGAATCCTACCAGCTGCATACAGCCTTTCTTCGTAATCTACTGTGAGTGGAAGAAAATCAATGCCTTCTCTGGCTTGCGATCGCGTAGCCGTGACTAAAACGGATGTGTCCCCTGATTCTATCAACACCGACCCACCAGCCTGGGGAGCTAGTAAGCCTACTTTCAGTCGAATATCCCTACCATCGAAGGATATTGACTTATCAACTTCTGCCATTCAGTTTTTTTTCCTTCTCTTTCGCTATTCTCTTTCTGTGGCAATCCTAACATTTATGCACTATGACTGACTTCTGGTACATACAAAGATAGATAAGTCGTTCAACCCAAAGCACGATACATGATCAGCGCGTCTACCACTTGTTGATCTCCTAGCTTGGCTGCACGCGGAATCCGCCCAATGATCTCAAATCCTAACGACTGCCAAAGTGTAATTGAAGGTATATTAGTTTCAAAGACCAAATTGAACATTACTGCATCATAGCCAAGGTTAGCTGCTATCAAGAGCATCGCTTCTCCCATGAACCGTCCTATCCCCTGACCGCGTAACCCAGGTTGTACAATAAAACCAGCGTTGCAAATATGACTACACCGACCGGGAAAGTTTAGTTTTAAATAAAACGCCCCTAATATTTCTTTTGGCTTGTGTGTAGCATCTCCAACCGATGTCCTGACAACAAAGGCATCTTTACTCAACTAGTAAGCTGAAAATTCTGCCGGAGATAGAGGTTGCTTTTGGGGATAAGTTTTACCTTCAACAATTACAACATTAAGTAATGCTCTTACAACCTCCTGTTCTTGAGGATGCATATAATCTAGTTCAACTAGTATCCCGCTTTTTAAAACTTCAACAAGGGGAAAATCCATTAATTAGTAATCTTTATGCGGATTGATTGCGGAAATACTTATTATATGCAACATTTGCCGGAAAGATATTCGGGAAAAAATCTAAAAAGTAGAATATTGGCAATTTGAATTATTTAATTTTGGGAAAATCTGAGTACTTAGCAAATGGCGATTTTACACGGGAATTGGTTACTAAAAAATCAAAATGGTTGTTTATTTATTTGGGGAGAAACTTGGCGATCGCCACGAGTAAATTTCGATCCGAGTGGATCTGGAGATATATTACTACATCCATTGGCAATGACATCAGTTGAATTGAGTGAGTGGTTGCGATCGCAGAACATGGCAATTACCAACTTCATCCAGCAACCCCAAGTTGCGTTGGCTACTACTGGGCGAACGCGCAAAGCTGCAAGTGCTACTGAGATCAGTTTGCCAACGCATTCCCAAATAATTGCCCTACCAACTTATATCCCAGAAGGCAGTGGAGAAGGAACAGCAGCGATTTTCCCTGTGCATTCTGCCAGCTTAGGGCTAGACACAGACGCCCCACAATATTTGCAACCGTGGCGAGTTGAGGGTTTTTGTCTCAACCCCAGCGAAGCAGTAAAATTTCTCACTGCTGTTCCCCTAAATGCTACTAACGGGGAAGATGCCTTTTTGGGAGGAGATTTACGTTTTTGGTCGCAGATTGCCCGGTGGAGTTTAGATTTAATCTCACGGTGCAAGTTTTTACCAATAATTGGACGGCAATTAAATGCTGCATTTGTCACTAGATGGCAAGTACTTCTAGACAGTGCTATAGATGGAACCCGCCTAGAAAAGTTTTCTGCGAACATGCCGTTGGTTTGTCGTACTTATCAGGAAGAACTGGGGAGTGGGCTTGGGGACAAGGGGGACAAGGGGGGCAAGAAAAATAACCATGCCCCATGCCTAATGCCCAATACTTCGCTACGAGAGGCTGCGCGAACGCTCAGTAAAAATGCCCAATGCTCAATCTATGTAGACTTTCCAGCCGAACCTCAAGAATTACTTTTGGGATTTCTTAACAGTACGATAGATGCCCAAGTGCGAGAAATGGCGGGTTCTCAACCTCCAATGGAAGCTAAAGCAATCGCATCTTTACCAGTTGCGGTGCGACAGTGGTTGCAAGCTTTAACTACTGCATCTGGTACAGTCAATGCAGATGCAATTGAAGTGGAACGACTGGAAGCGGCACTGAAGGCTTGGACTATGCCGCTACAATACCAATTAACTCTTAAAAGTCTATTTCGTACCTGTTTTCAACTGCGTTCTCCTGAGTCTGGCGAAACCGATTGGACATTGGCGTATTTCCTGCAAGCGGCTGACGATCCTAAGTTTTTGGTAGATGCGGCAACTATTTGGAATCATCCAGTTGAGCAATTAATTTATGAAAATCGGACAATTGACCAACCACAAGAAACATTTTTGCGAGGTTTAGGGCTAGCTTCCCGATTATATCCAACAATAGTAGCCAGCTTTGAAACCGAATATCCCCAATCTTCTCGTCTCACCCCCATCCAAGCTTATGAGTTTATTAAAGCTGTAGCTTGGAGGTTGGAAGACAGTGGTTTGGGAGTAATTTTGCTTTCCAGCTTAGCGAATCGTGAAGGATGGGCGAACCGTTTGGGTTTGAAAATTACTGCCGAAATCCCAAAGACAAAGCAGGGACGTTTAGGGTTGCAAAGTCTACTAAATTTCCAATGGCAATTGGCAATTGGTGGACAAACTATTTCCAAAGCTGAATTTGATAAACTTGTGGCTTTAAATAGTCCACTAGTAGAAATTAACGGTGAGTGGGTAGAATTGCGATCGCAAGACATCAAGACAGCCCAAACTTTTTTTACCACCCGCAAAGACCAAATGGCGCTTTCCTTAGAAGATGCCTTGCGTTTCAGTACAGGAGATACCCAGGTAATTGAAAAATTACCAGTGGTCAGCTTTGAGGCTTCTGGGGCATTGCAAGAGTTGATTGGGGCGCTAACAAATAATCAGGCACTCGCACCTTTTCCCACACCAACAGGCTTTCAAGGACAGTTGCGACCTTATCAAGAACGAGGCGCTGCTTGGCTGTCATTCTTGGAACGTTGGGGTTTAGGTGCGTGTCTCGCCGACGATATGGGATTAGGTAAAACTATCCAGTTCATCGCTTTTCTGCTGCACTTGAAAGAACAGGATGCACTCGAAAATCCAACTCTCCTAGTTTGTCCAACTTCTGTTTTAGGTAACTGGGAAAGGGAAGTTAATAAATTTGCACCAAGCCTGAAAATTTTGCAATATCACGGTGACAAACGCCCAAAAGGGAAAGCGTTTTTAGAAGCAGTAAAAAAACATGATTTAATTGTTACCAGCTACTCACTTCTTCATCGAGATATCAAGTCATTGCAAAGTGTATCTTGGCAGATAATTGTTTTAGATGAAGCGCAAAATGTGAAAAATCCAGAGGCGAAGCAATCAAAAGCAGTGCGGCAATTATCAGCTACCTTTCGCATTGCATTGACGGGGACACCAGTAGAAAATAGATTGCAAGAACTCTGGTCTATTTTAGATTTTCTGAATCCAGGATATTTAGGCAATAAGCAATTTTTCCAACGTCGGTTTGCGATGCCAATTGAAAAGTATGGGGATACAGCTTCTCTGACTCAATTACGTTCATTAGTTCAACCATTTATACTGCGGCGATTGAAAAGCGATCGCGACATCATTCAAGACTTGCCAGATAAGCAAGAAATGACCGTATTTTGCGGTTTAACTGGCGAACAAGCTGCACTTTATCAACAAGTGGTAGAACAATCTTTAGTAGAGATAGAATCTGCTGAAGGATTGCAACGGCGGGGGATGATTTTGGCTTTACTAATCAAACTCAAACAAATCTGCAATCACCCAGCCCAATATTTGAAACAGGCGACATTAGAGCAACATAATTCAGCCAAACTTCTGCGGCTAGAAGAGATGTTAGAAGAAGTTTTAGCAGAAAATGACCATGCTCTAATCTTTACACAATTTGCTGAGTGGGGTAAATTACTTAAACCCTATTTAGAAAAACAGCTAGGGCGAGAAGTATTCTTTTTATATGGTAGTACTACTAAAAAACAACGTGAGGAAATGATCGACCGTTTCCAACACGATCCTCAAGGTCCACCGATTATGATTCTTTCTCTGAAAGCCGGTGGAGTAGGATTGAATTTAACACGAGCAAATCATGTATTTCATTTTGATAGATGGTGGAATCCAGCCGTGGAAAATCAAGCCACAGATAGAGTATTTCGGATTGGTCAAACCCGGAATGTGCAAGTACATAAATTTGTTTGCACTGGCACTTTAGAAGAAAAAATTCATGACATGATTGAAAGTAAGAAACAATTGGCTGAACAAGTTGTGGGTGCTGGTGAAGAATGGTTAACTGAAATGGATACAGACCAACTTCGCAACTTACTAATACTTGACCGCAATGCAGTAATTGACGATGATGCAGAATAAGTTCGTAGTCAGGACTTTAGTCCTTGAATTAAGCGATAAATCGCTCACTACAAACCTGTGAAAATTGGTGTACCAGACTACTAAGTTTTTAAATTGATTATGACTAATTACACATTACAAGCAAGCCGAGAATGGTGGTCACAACAATGGCTAGATTTGCTAGATTCTTATCGCTTTAAAAAGCGTTTAGAACGTGCGAGAAATTATGCTCGTCAAGGAAATGTTTTGAGCATTGAATTTAAAGGTGCAAAAGTATTAGCTAGAGTGCAAGGTAGTGAAATCGAACCTTATAAAGTTTCCCTTTCTCTGGAACCTTTTAGTGATGAACAGTGGGGTTATGTAATTGAAACCATGTCCCAAAGGGCAATTTTTGCCGCTAAACTTTTGGCAGGAGAAATGCCACAAAATATAGAAGAAGTCTTCACAGCTAATGGTCTTTCGATATTTCCATTTACCCTTGCTGATATCCAGAGTAAATGCTCTTGCCCTGATAAAGT
Organism: Nostoc sp.; assembly: GCF_054880495.1. Taxonomy (NCBI): domain Bacteria; kingdom Bacillati; phylum Cyanobacteriota; class Cyanophyceae; order Nostocales; family Nostocaceae; genus Nostoc; species Nostoc sp. The sequence continues at coordinate 4,358 of NZ_JBTYKD010000412.1, read as the reverse complement.
AAATCCCTGCAAACACGTTGGAGCGGTATACTATCAGTTAGGCGATCGCTTCAGTGAAGACCCCTTTATACTATTTCAATTGCGCGGACGTACCAAAGAGCAAATTATCAGCGATTTACGTCAGTTACGTAGTGCCAAAATTGAACCCAATACGCCAGAAACGGTTGATGTTCAACAGTCAATTCCTAATAACAAATACTCTGTAAAAATTGACTCTTTCTGGCAATACAATGAGCCACTAGAGTCATCCTTAGTAGTGATTGCGCCTTCCACTAATGAGATGGTATTAGATGTATTAGGAGCAATCCCCCTAGCTAAGGAAGAGGAAAATGCAGTAAATTCAACTTCGAGTGATGTGGTAATGAAGTATTTGAATACAGTTTACAGAGATGTGAGCCAGAAAGCTTTTTTAGCAGCAATGAATGTGGGAGCGAGTTGATACTAATTCGTAATTCGTAATTATTTTTCGTGAGATTGTTGTAATTTTAGTTTCAGAGAATATTTGAAAAGTCGTATTGTCGGTATAAAAAGTTCTAAATAACCCTAAAGTCCCCCTTATAAAGGGGAACTTTGATTCCGGTTCCCACCTTTTTAAGGGGGGTTAGGGGGGATCTGAAAGTGCCTAAAATCACAGTGAAATACTTTTCAAACAACCTCTCAGGCCAAAGTGCTGTAGGACAAAGAGCCATCTGCAAAGATAAAATTCTCAAAACCTGTTGTGGAGAGTGTAATAACATTTCCATTGTTATTGAAGCTGATATTAGCTGGGTTTAGGACATTGCCTGAAATTACACCAGAAAAAGTGAGTTGAGAGCGATTGAAAGCACTGAGGTCTAAGGTGTCAAAACCTTTTCCACCATCCACAGTCCCAGTACCAAACCCTTTGAAGTAGTCATTTCCAGTGCCTAGATCAATACTGATACCGCCACCAATAGTAACTTTTTGTTGAACTCCATCAATGGTACTGGTGGATGTAATTTTATCATTGCCATCGCCAGTCTTGATAGTTCCTTTTCCAAAAATGCCATAGGCAGCACCACCAATTGTTGCTGTAGCCTGTCCGGTAAGAATATCACAACCATTCCCAGTATCAATTACTCCGTCGTTGGAGATGCCTATAACCATGAGGCTGTAAGTTAAAGCGTTGCCAGAACCAGTAATTGTGTCGTTGCCCTGCCCTGTGGTGATGGTGGCATCTTTCATGTTCTCGATGCCAGTTGCACGACTGTTGTCGTTCAATAAGCCGCCAGTACCACTATCTATGCCAGTGCCTATGATAATGTCATTTCCGTCTCCAGTATCTAGTTTCTTACTGTTAGTGATGCCAGTTCCAATACTGCCGATTTCACTACTGTCGATGCTACCAAAGATGTCAGTTCCAGTACCTGTACCAGTGCCTGCGATCGTGTCATTTCCGTCCCCAGTATTGAGACTGCCATTATTGCTGATACCAGTCCCTACACCGCCATCGCCGGCCATATATCCGCTACCGGAAATGCCGCCAATACCGATGCCTGTGATCGTGTCTTTTCCATCTCCGGTATCCAGTTGCCCACTGTTGCTGATGCCAGTCCCAAATCCACCGCCACCAGCATAGCGATCGCTAGCACCAGTGCCGCCCTGACCAGTGCCAGTGATCGTGTCATTGCCCAACCCAGTATTCAGTTTGCCACTGTTGCTGATGCCAGTCCCAAATCCACCGTTGCCGGCAAAAGCGAATGTACCGCCGCCGCTTCCGCCGTTGCCGCTAGTGCCATTGCCGATGATAGTGTCATTGCCCAACCCAGTATTAAGGATGCCAATGTTACTGATGCCTGTCCCTGCACCGCCACTGCCGCCACCAGTGCCATCACTCTCACTCTCATTCCCGCCGTTGCCTCCACGACCCCCAATACCGTTGCTGATGATAGCGTCATCGCCCGACCCAGTATTCAGATTGCCATTATTGCTGATGCCGATTCCAGCACCACCTTCGCTGCCATCACCAGCACCATCACGGCCTTTACCGCCAGTGCCGTTGCCTTTAATGGTATCTTTTCCTGAGGCTGTAACAATGAAACCTCCAGTTAAAATATCAATCCCAATTGCTGGAAATTTATTTAAATCTTCCCCAACTAAAGTGTCGGAACCAGCAGTGCCTGTGAAGTTGGGTGGAACCGTAAGTCTAGGCATAATTAAAATTCTCTAAATTTAGATTAGTATGGTCAGTCCACTCATTTGAATTATAATATCGCTTGGCTCTGCCTTTTGACGGACATGACTACTTTTCTTCAACTTACCTATTAATCTATTATCTCTTTGTAATGGTAATCTTTGTGTTCAGGTAAAGCTCTGATAATTTCCAAAGTAGTGCGATCGTAAGCTAACTTTGCCGCCCGATGTCCCAAGTCTTTTAGAAAATTTTCAAATTGTTGCCAGCTAATGTCGTAAAGCATTACTCGGTCTGCTCGATTTTTGGCGACTGTCATTAGTTACGACCTCCAGAATGTTTTATTGTCCAAACTCAAGCCTAGCCTGTTCTACTAAATCAGCTGTCACAACCTCTTGCTCAGCTTGACGAGCCAGCTGTTCAATTCGGGCTTTAGCTTGAGTGCGGACAAAAAAGGGAATATTTTGTAACTTTTCCTTAGCTTCAGCTGTCCATTGCAAAGCATCAATAAAATTGGAATCGCTCATAGTATTAATTACCTTGGTAAGTGGCTTAGTTGAATCAGTAGATTACTAATTTTCCTCTAAAAAAAGCCCTTGCATTTATGCAAGAGCCTCTAAATTATTTAGTTGTCAGTGATGAGATAAACTTTACAACCTAGTCGAGGTTGTCCATAAACATCACTGGCTCAGTATCACGGTTAATTCCTTTCTCAAACCCACCAGCAGCTGCCCGTGCGCGACCAGCGTGCCACAAGTGACCAACTAGGAAAAAGAATCCTAGTACAAAGTGAGAAGTCGCCAACCAAGCGCGAGGAGATACGTAGTTGAAGGAGTTAATCTCGGTAGCCACACCACCCACGGAGTTCAGAGAACCCAGAGGAGCGTGGGTCATGTATTCAGCAGCGCGACGAGCTTGCCAAGGCTGAATATCATTCTTGATTTTTTCCAGGTCAAGACCATTAGGCCCACGTAGAGGCTCCAACCAAGGGCCGCGGAAATCCCAGAAGCGCATGGTTTCACCACCGAAGATGATTTCACCAGTGGGAGAGCGCATCAGGTATTTACCCAATCCTGTGGGACCTTGGGCAGAACCGACGTTAGCACCCAAGCGTTGGTCACGAATCAAAAAGGTCAGAGCCTGAGCTTGAGAAGCTTCTGGACCCGTAGGACCGTAAAATTCGCTGGGATAAACGGTGTTGTTAAACCAAACAAACAGCGAGGCAATGAAGCCCATCAGGGAGAGAGCGCCCAAGCTGTAGGAGAGGTAAGCCTCACCAGACCAGATGGATGCACGACGTGACCAAGCAAAAGGCTTGGTAAGAATGTGGAAAATACCTCCAGCAATTAAGATAAAGGCAATCCAGATGTGACCGCCAACCACATCTTCCAAGTTATTGACGCTGACAATCCAGCCTTCGCCACCGAAGGGAGACTTGATTACATAACCGAAGATAACCGCAGGGTTTAACGTTGGATTGGTAATAATCCGAACATCACCACCGCCTGGTGCCCAGGTGTCATACAAACCACCAAAGAACATTGCCTTTAGCACTAACAGTAGCGCACCGCATCCCAAAATAATCAGGTGGAACCCGATGATATTGGTCATCTTGTTCTTATCTTTCCAGTCGTAACCAAAGAAAGAAGAGTATTCTTCTAAGGTTTCTGGACCACGGACTGCATGATAGATACCGCCAAAGCCAAGGACGGCTGAGGAAATTAGGTGGAGTACACCGACAACAAAGTAGGGGAAGGTGTCGATGACTTCACCACCAGCACCAACACCCCAACCCTGAGTGGCGAGGTGAGGTAAGAGGATTAAGCCCTGCTCGTACATGGGCTTTTCAGGAATGAAGTGAGCGACTTCAAATAAAGTCATCGCTCCAGCCCAGAATACAATCAAACCAGCGTGGGCAACGTGGGCACCCAGTAGTTTGCCAGATAGGTTGATTAAACGTGCGTTACCAGACCACCAAGCAAATCCAGTCGATTCTTGGTCGCGTCCAGTACCGCCTAAAATATTTGGTCTATTAGAGAGCGTTACCACGTGGTAATACCTCCTCAGGGAATACAAATTGTTCGTGGGGTTGATCTTGAGGAGCCATCCAAGCACGGATACCCTCATTCAGCAAAATGTTTTTGGTATAGAAGGTTTCAAACTCTGGGTCTTCCGCCGCCCGTAATTCTTGGGAAACGAAATCATAAGC
>NZ_JBTYKD010000411.1:0-56531 GCF_054880495.1 Nostoc sp. | reverse complement strand
TTAGATGCGGCATTCGCAGAAGTGACGAGAGAAAATTTAGTGGGTTGGTTTACTCACTGCTGCTACTGTACTTCAGAAGACTGATAATCGCTATAGAGAAGCGGCTTGTCGTTAGCCATCGCTTGGTATTGACCCTGATACTATTAGCCATAGAGAATGCGATCGCCTTTGGCGGGTGCTTTGCACCATCGCAGAATCCATTCACCGAGCTTAACCTGACTAAAGGCGATCGCTAAAACAGATCATAATGTACTATGTCAAATTAACTAAGCGCGATCGAGCGTTTTTGCCGAATCGAAAAGCAAAGCTCTATATTTATGATTTTATTTGGCAACTCATCTTTTTACTCCTAAAATCGAAGACAAGATCAAGGTCAGTAGAAAAGAGTCCCTAAATTAATGAGTACGTTAATCACTCAGGGTGGAAGAGCTATCACTAAATTTCATGTGGTAGACCGGATAAACGATATCGCTTGGCAAGCTCACCAAGGTAGTGTTGCTGCGATTATTCAGCTATTGAACGAAAAGCTAGCGAAGTCTGGTGTCAGAACTAGAGCCATTTTTTCTGATGGTGTCTTACAACTTCTGTGCGAAGCCGCTAGGGTAGAGCAACTTGAGCAATCTCCCGTCGTCGAACAAATCCAGCAAATTCTTGAGTCCATCGCCCCGCGCCAAATTCGCCGAGTCAATATCAATAGTCGGATTGTTCGGGAACAACAATTACTTTGGCTAAAGGAAATAAATAGCGATCGCGAAAACCAATTGCTTTGGTCACACGAAATTACATTAATTCAGCCTAATATTCTAAAGCAACTAATTAAAGATTTCACAGAAGCTCAAGCTGAACTAGGAAAACCAAATTTTCCTAAAACTCAAGTCTCTCGTCCTTTAGTACTCATTAACAAAGAAAAACACAAAAATAAACCTAAAAAAAGGATATTAGCAGCAGCTGGTTTATGCTCACTTTTGTTGCTTGCTTGGGTTGTTTATGCCCAGTTAGGTAATAAACTGAAAAACCTAATGCAACTAGAAACTTCCAAATCTTTAACTACAGAAAATACTAGCGATCAGAAAGTCCAAACAGCATCCCATGCTGCTAACAATAGTCTTTCTGAGCCATCTGATGACCCATTTCCAATATCTGTGCGAATTGCCAATCAAGCTTCTGCATCTGGTAAAACAGCCACAACCTCAACTCAGTGGTTAGATATAGCTGCTAAGTGGCAACGGGCTTCAGATTTAATGGGGACAGTGCCACAAAATCACAGCCGTTATCAGGAAGCTAAAATTCGGACTCAACTATATAAGAAATATAGTGAGGCGGCGCAGAAAGAAGCCGATAAGAGTAAATCTTAGTTTTTTCTGATTGGAAGACTTCGATTACCGATTAGTATTCTAGTAGTGAAAAATGGATTATTTACGGCTCTACCGCTCCCTTTATGGAGTCTAAACAATAAATAAAAGGGTGTTAACGTTTAAAGGTTAAGGATTGTGAATTGTCACAGTAACTTTGCCTAGTAGTAAGCATTTCAGTACTTAAGATAAAGACTAAAGTCCTTATTACTAACTTATTTATCCAGCAAAGTTACCTTGATTTAAACTATGCTAATTCACCACCTATATCTAATAAAAAAATTATTGGATAGAGGTGGTTCTGAATTTAGCTAAATTCATTACTAACGTTCATAGTGACCGCGAATCCATACCTTATGGTGATGTATTCTGTCCCAATGCCCAGGAATCCACCTTTGATGATGATGATGCCCACCAAGATCGATTACTAATGCTGATGCCTGTTTTGGCATGGCAGCAATGAACAGTGGTAAAGCAACTAATACACCTGCAAGCATCCGTTTCATAACTAATTTTCCTTTGTTCAACTATCTGGGATTAGTCAGTTAAATTTTTTGGGAGTTGATTTTCAGCAATTTAACTGGACTGATTTATAAATTTAGACTGCTGCTTTATTCAAAAGGTTTAATTTAATTTATGTCAATTTTGTGTTATTAATATGTCAAATTTTATGGTTCTTCAGTACCTGTTATGCCAAATTATTAGTTAAACATCAAAATTTGGCTTAAAAAATAGGGTTAAAAGCCAAAATTATTGCTAAAATCCTAAAATGTTAGCAAATAATGCTAATTATGTTGATAAATAAGGCTTTCAGGGTTTTATCAAAGGAGTTTAGCATAGTAAGTACTGAAGAGCCAATTTTATTATTGATTAAAATAAGTATTATTTAAAACCAGATTGTACGGAGAGTATAATTGGCGTAGGCGTAGCCCCCCGTACCCCATACTGTTGGGGACAATTGGAAAAAAATCGACCTTATTTTCAATAAAGTCGATTTAATCAAGCGGATTCATTCATGGGGTCAATCTAAAATTTAAAATCGTTCGACTGAGCATCTCGACTTCGCTCAATGGAACCGTAGCCGTACTCCTGCGGAGAAGCAAGCTACGCGTAGCGTTCCGCAGGAAAGTCCAAAATCTAAAATGTTTATGTCGCCTAACTCAGGAGTTCTCCTGTTTCTTGCAGGGAATGCAGGCGGCGGTAAATACCCTCGTGACGCAAGAGTTCATCGTGGCTACCCACTTCTACAATCTTTCCTTGCTCCAGCACCACAATTTTATCAGCTTCTCGCACTGTACTTAGGCGATGGGCAATGACAATGGTGGTGCAAGTGCCCTGAATCGATCGCATCGCTAGCTGAATTGAACGCTCAGACTCATAATCTAAACTAGAGGTGGCTTCGTCAAAAATTAGTACGTCTGGTTCTACTAGCAACGCCCTAGCAATTCCCAAGCGTTGTCTTTGTCCTCCAGATAATCTGACACCTCGTTCCCCGACGACGGTGTAATAACCTTGGGGTAATTGCTGCACTACTTCATCGACTCTGGCAATCTTACAGGCTTGCTGAACCTCCTCCAAACTGGCATTCGTCCTCCCATAGGTGAGGTTATCCAATATGGTACCGTTGAAAACGTCTACTTCTTGGTGAACGATCGCTAACCTTCGTCTATACTTACTCACATCCAAAGTGCGAATATCTTGACCATCAATCAGAATTTGACCTTCTTGAGGTTCAAAATATCGCAACAGCAACTTCACTAAAGTAGACTTACCAGAACCGGAACGCCCCACTAATGCCACTGTTTGGTATGGCTCAATCAACAAGTTAATATCTTGCAAAACTTGACGGCTGGCATCATATCCAAAACTGAGATGCGACAACTCAACTTTCCCAGTGAAACTATAGGCTGATGTACTTTCTTCTAAACTGACTGCATCTACCCCGGTTGGTTGCTGCATAAATTCGTGATACCCCAACATTGAGGCATAACGACGAGCAAAAATCTCAGAGAGGTTGCTAATGGGTTCCAACTCGGCATAAGCCATACTGGAAACTGTTAAAGTGGTAATAAAGTGTCCCAAAGAAATCTGACCTTTTAGCGTAGCTGCAAGGGTCAAACCTAACACTGTAAACACACAAAATTGAATGATTGTCGTTCTGAAACTACCGAGCTTCACATAACCAAGATGGATGCGGTAATCTACTACTTTAAACTCTCGGTTAAGCCTTTGTTTTTGCCGTTTCAGTTCTAAAGCTTCTGTTGCAAATGCTTTAACTGTTTTGATGTTGGTGATAATTTCTGAATTGCGGCTTTGGGTATTTTCCATGTATTTATCTAGCCGTCGTTCTTGTTCCATCAGCTGCTTTAAATCTCTGAGGGTGAAGCTGAGAATGACTACGAACGAAATCAGAAATAATATGGCAATGCGCCACTCAATCAACAAGATAACTATAAAAATTCCTAAGATTCGGAATAGCTTGGGAATCAATTGTCCAGCAATTTCTGGATAAGCCCAAGTATGATTTTCTAAACCTCTAGAAATTTTCCCGGCAATACGTCCTGGGTTATTTTCATCGTAAAATTCTATAGGTAGAGTGAGTATTTTTATTATCGCCTTTGTGAAGTTGTCTCGTCGGGTACGTAAAGCAATATCCCAATGAAACCACCAAGTTGACCAGATTTGAATCGGCGCTCTGGCAACAGTTACTAAGAAGATTATACTCATTAGCACCCCTAGCGATAGTAATCGATTTGGTGGTAGTTGCGTGAGGTTGCTAATTGCAGCGATCGCATTCTCTATAGGACGATCTAGGGGTTGTCCCGAAAGTACGTTTAAAATTTGCCCTGTGGTATAAGGCACAGCCAAATCAATTATTTCAAAAAGGCTCGCTGCGCCAATACTGAAAATCATCAGCGCTCGATAGCGATCGTAGTATTTGAGAATATCTCTAAATTTTGCCATAATGCACACTGCCCAAGGGCGCGATCGGAAACTTGGAATTTCTATATTACAGACGTAATACAAGCTAGTCAAGGGTTATACGTTTAAATCACTACTTTGAAGTAGTAGGTATTTGTACAAAGACAAATTCTAAGCGATAGCGATAGAGAGCAACTGGTTGAGAACCAGCTTTAAAATAATCTCGCTCTTGGGGTCAAAGATAGACAGCAGTAACTTGATCTGCCTCAATCGCCGGATTAGCTGGTGAAAGTTTATGATAAGCGGTGGTAGATTCTACAGAGTTTAAGTAGGGGCGTGAACCGCCTTTAAATAGTTGTTGAAATACTTCTGTGGTGATGAACTTGCCATCAGAGGTAGTTTCTGTGGCGCGTGCAGTCACAATAGAAACTAGTTGACGACTGCTACGCAAGAACGTAATTTGACGATTAGGTGAATCTGGATCTACTTTGACTAATAATACTGCTTCATTCCCTAAATAGGCCCGTGCCAAATTTAAGCTATTAAACGCTCTATCTGCTACTAAAGTTGCGGATTTATAATCTATCTGAGGAAATATTTTTAACCCAGGAATATGTGGTTGCTCTTTCACAAATCTTACTACAATCGGAACGAGGAAAACCTCATCAAGTTAGGTTTTTAGGACTTGTGTGTACACCGTAGCCTTTTTAAGGGGGGCTAGGGGGGATTAATCAGTGCCTAAAATCACAGCCTACCACTTTTAAAACATCCTCTAACATTAAACTAGAAGGATTTGAATTACTTAAATCACCTAAAGATATTCAGTTTCGTGACATCGTATTATCTAAATAATTGCTGATTGACGGTTTTCCCAATTACCAATTATCTATACTAAATCTCTGAGGGTAAAGGTTGCCAAAGTTCGCCATACTTCTCTTTTAGAGTCTGCCAAGCTTCCACCTGTCCTAGTTCATATTCTCCCGGTTTACCCCATTGCAAAAATAGGCTTAAAGCAGGCTCTTGTTTCTCATCTAAAAAGCGGATGGCATAGGTTGTAAAATTGCCTCTCTTCGCTTCACCAGTTTCAAATTTTACCTGAATAATTTTGTCCATATTCAAATGAAACTCAAAGCCTTCTGTGTGCATATTCGCATATTTACCTTTAGGCAATTCTGCATAAAATAACTTTTCTATTTTGCCTCGTGCTTCTAATACAGCAGCACTGCTAGTAACAATTAGACGCAAAGTTCCCAAAGTCTCGCAAGCTGCTAAAAATTCTTTCAAAGTAGTACTCATAAATTATTATCCTTTGTTATTTGTTCATGCCCGATGCCCAATGCCTAATGCCCAATGCCCAATACCTATTTTTCGTATTGTTCATAAGCAGCAACAATGCGCTGAACTAGAGGATGGCGCACGACATCTTTTTGGGAAAATTCGCAAAAGGCAATACCTTCTACGTGTTTTAAAATTTGTAAAGCCACTCCTAAACCCGATTGTTGGTGAAGTGGTAAATCAGTTTGTGTCATGTCGCCTGTAATCACCATCCGCGAACGGAAACCCAAACGAGTTAAAACCATTTTCATCTGAGCGGGTGTAGTATTTTGAGCTTCATCCACAATTACAAAGGCGTTATTGAGGGTGCGTCCCCGCATATAGGCGAGTGGTGCGACTTCAATCACACCGCGTTCCATTAAACTGGGTACTTTTTCTGGGTCGATGAATTCATAAATAGCATCATAAAGTGGGCGAAGATAGGGATTAACTTTTTGCTGCAAGTCTCCAGGCAAAAAACCGAGTTTTTCACCAGCTTCGACGGCAGGGCGAGTTAAAATTAACTTTTCAAACTGGTTAGCAAGGAGTGCTTGCACGGCGACAACCACAGCGAGATAAGTCTTACCAGTACCAGCAGGACCAACACCAAAGGTGAGATCACGTTTACGGAGTGCGTCGATATATTGACGCTGGCGGAAGGTTTTAGCGCGGACTTCTTCACCTCGGCGACTTTTGGCGAGGACATCTCGCTGTAAATCTTGCAGTTCCCCTTGCCGATCGCTATCTATGGCTTGACGGGCTGTTAAAATATCGGCACTGGAAATAGTATTGCCTTTAATCCAGAGGTCTTCAAGCGATCGCACTAATCGAGAAGCCAGATCAATTTGCCCTTCGGTACCAGAAATCAGTAATTCCTGTCCACGTAGCACTAAAATAGCTCCTGTTTGCCGAGATAGGATTTTGAGATTTTCTTCTCCATCCCCGGCTAAAGCGATCGCGCTAGCAATATTCGGCAGCTGAATTGTTAAGGCACCTGCCATAGTATTTCTTAATTCGTGAGGATCTGTTTTTGACAAAGGTAAATATTTTCTCGCTAAGGGCGAAATTACACTTTTATTACTTACATTTTAGAAGAATCTTTGCAACAAATTAATCGGCTGTAGGGGCGTACCGATATACATTGGTGTCAACTTAACCTAGAAGTTAGGCAAGGCATGCTTTCGAGGTTTGACCCTCACCCCCAGCCCCTCGACCAATTTTGGTAGAGGGGAGCAAATTTTCTAGTTCCCCTTCTCCTAAGTTGGGATTCGGGGTTAGGGGATGAGGGCAAAACGTCTTCTCAAAGCAGATTTTTTCTTAAGTTAACACCAATTACCGGTGTACGCCCCTACTAGTGAAGATTCCAAAAAAAGAGCCAAAAATCTTTTTGCTACTTTCCATTTTTATAAAAATTCTGAGCGGAGGTAACTACAACCGCTCAGACTTGCTCTCTAGTTTCAACCTAGCGGAGGCGGGGTTTAACAATGGGTCTAGACCCATCATTTCCACGCGGTTCTCTCCTAGTCGGTGGTGGCGATCGCTCTTCTGTGTCTTCATCAAAAGACATACCCTCGCGGCCGGGAGTGGTGCTGCCGTAGATATCCAGGTATGTTGATTGCCCAGCTGCGGCTGCGGCTGCGGCAATTACTGTACGAATCGCCTCAATATTGCGTCCCCCTCGACCAAACACTTTCCCTTTATCTGTGCTTTCAAAGGCGATGCGAATCCAAACCCGGTTGAGGGCTTGAGAAATTTCACAATCGACGCTTAAAGTCTCTGGAGATTCCAAAAACGGCTGCACCAAAAACTGAACCAGCCCAAGATAGTTGGGATTAGCTGTTGGGGATATTATTCCAGAATTATGATGCGGCTGTGGCACTGACCTGTTCAAAAACATTGGCTTTTACTAAAATGCGACGGACGGTATCGGTGGGTTGAGCGCCTTGTTGTAGTCGCTTGACGATGCCGGGAACGTCTAGTCGCACTTCATCGGTTCTGGGGTTGTAGAATCCCAACTCTTCTAGGGGACGGCCATCACGGCGAGCGAGGTTGTTAATGGCGACAATGCGGTAACTTGCTTCCCGCTTTTTACCGAATCGCTTCAAGCGCAGTTTGATCATGGTTGAAGAATCATTCTCCTATTGTTAGATATTAGTTAGCAACTAGTTGGCGAGGAAGTAACCCAAATCTGGCTGCTGCCGAGAAATAGCGGGTCAGTTTCCTCTGCTGATAAATTCTGAGGTCGAAATGCTAATTTTAGCACTGCCTAGCATTTGCTGCTATTAGTCATTAGTTATTTAGTCATTGGTCATTGGTCATTAGTTAATGACTAACGACTAAAGATTGCCGAAGCCTTTTTTCTTTTTTTCTTTCTTTTTCTTTTTCGTACCTGGGGTGTCACCACCATAACCTCGCCATCCAGGGGCTGCGGGACGCTCGCCTGCACCTGCAAAGGCATTACCCATACCGCCGCCGCCGAACATTCCCGGCATTCCAGGGAAGCCACCTTGACCCATTTGCTGCATGAGCGATCGCATTTTTTGGAAATCACCCACCAGTTTACTTACATCGGACTCTCTATAGCCGCAGCCAGAAGCAATCCGCCGCCGCCGACTGGGAGAACTCGCTAATAAATCGGGATCATGGCGTTCTTGGCGAGTCATGGAGTTAATCATCGCCTCACAGCGCTTGAGTTGGGTTTCTCCATGCTTGAGCTGATCATCTGAGAGCTTGTTCATCCCTGGAATCATCTTGATCAAGCCTCCCAGAGATCCCATATTCTTCAGCATCCGCAACTGCTTGAGAAAGTCAGTAAAGTCAAACTTTGCTGACAAGATTTTCTCCTGCATTTTCTCCGCATCTGCTAAGTCAAACTCTTCTTGGGCTTTTTCTACCAAGGTGAGAACATCGCCCATTCCTAGAATCCGCGATGCCATGCGATCGGGATAAAACGGTTGCAGTGCCTCGACTTTCTCACCTACGCCGACAAACTTAATCGGCGCTCCCGAAATCTTTCGCACCGAAAGCGCTGCACCGCCACGGCTATCACCATCCAACTTGGTGAGAATCGCCCCAGTAATTCCGATCTGCTCATGGAAGGTGCGGGTAAGATTAGCTGCCTCTTGACCAGTCATCGCGTCCACCACCAACAGAGTTTCATGGGGTTGGACTGTTGCTTTGATACGGGCTAATTCCGCCATCATTTCTTCGTCAATTTGCAGGCGTCCAGCAGTATCAATAATTACTGTGTTTACACCTTCTGCCCTAGCGCGTTCTACACCTTGTCGAGCAATTTCTACGGGATCGGCGTCGCTTCCTAGTTCAAATACTGGTACGTCAATTTGCTTACCCAACGTTACCAACTGGTCGATCGCGGCTGGGCGATATACGTCTGTCGCCACCAATAAACAGCTACGATCTAATTTTCGCAGATGTAAGGCTAACTTAGCGGTAGCTGTGGTTTTACCAGTACCTTGCAACCCAGCCATTAGCACAATAGTCGGCTTTTCCTGGGCTTCTACTATGGGAACATTTTCCTCTCCCATCACCTGCACCAGTTCATCGTGAACAATTTTGATAAACTGTTGGTCAGGTCGCACGCCGGTAATCACCTCGGCTCCCTGTGCTTTGGCTTCGACTTCGCTAATAAAATCTTTGACTACCTGGAGATTGACATCTGCCTCCAACAAGGCGCGGCGGACTTCGCGCAAAGCATCTTGGATGTTGGATTGAGAAATTTTGTCCTGTCCCCGCAGTTTCTTCCAGGCGGATTCTAAACGGTCAGATAATGCATCAAACATAATGTAATTACAGGTAATTCGCCAATGGGGAATTCTAAACCGCCGATGAATGCGATTCCGAATTTCCGCTAAAGTTTTAACGTGCTATCTACCAGCTTAATATTTTTCACCGTGACTGTAGCAACCAGATACTGAGTATGGGGTATGCGGCATGGGGACTCCGATGCTTGAATACTCGCTAATGCAACGCGATCGCCGCGATCGCTAATTTGTAATATTATGAGTTAGGTGTCTACGCGAGCCAAGATGTCGCAGCGAATCAAAGTTTACTCCTACTCGATATACCACTCGTCAAATTCATATATTGGTATTGCTCTTGCCGAAAAATCTTTGCAGGGATTGCCAGTTGATATTGAACGACGACCAATCTACATACCGAAGGAGCGAGGTATAAAGGTAGCTGACCTGCAAGGACGAACTGAAAACGCCCTATTATCTTCGTATCACAAAGAAGATTGTCTGCGGTGGGCGAAAAAGTACGGCATTGAAATTCGGCTCAAGGAGTATGAAGAATTTGGTAGGTGGGTTAAGCGCTGGGAGAAAATGAAATTTGGTCGAGAAGAACTGACCGCCAGAGCGTATTACGCTGCTTGTGGAACTGGAAAGGAGCATCTGCTTGATGCCGCTTTCTTTCGAGCAACTTACATTGACCAGCTTGATGTCAACGATGAGTCTGTGATTAAGAAAGTTGCAAATGATGTTGGGCTGAATGGCGATCGCATTCTGGAATTAGTATACGGCGAAGCAGCTCAACAAGCAGCAGTGGCAGCTTTGGCAGAATACGAGCAGTTTGGCTGTCCTGGAGTCCCAACCTGGATAGTGGAAGGCGAAAGATTCTGGGGAAAGGATCGTGTCGATTGGGTAACAGAAAAGGTAAAACAATTAGTAATTCGTAATTCGTAGCGAATTCTTTTTGGAAAAACTCTGCCTCCGGCTTCCCTCTCCGAACTCACGGAGAGGGATTGAGGGTGAGGTTTGATCTTATGTTTAATTACGCCTACCTACTTAAATTATCATTTTTAACGTAACCATTATCATCCCTTAAATTAACCAAGATAATTTTTATATATTCTTAGTCTTAGTAAATTAGTGCATTTAAAATTATGTATCTCTAGAATAAAAAGTTAATGAGTAATTTCCATAAATATATAGTTCCTATCTAAGGATAATCTTTGATAACGTAGCATTCTAAATTTAGAACAGACCCATCACAAATATTGAGGTGGAAATTTTTCAGGACAATACTTTAGATTTAAAGGTTTTTTTGGGTAATGCTTTCACTTCAAGGGGACAAATGTAAGTGCGAAAATACTTCGATAAAAGTGCTTAAAAGTCGGCAGAAAGCCAAAATATTGTGGATAACATTAGGTTTACTTGCTTGTTTTTTTGTTGCTGAGTGGAGTGTGGGTTTGTGGAGTCAAAGTTTATCTCTACAAGCAGATGCAGGACATATCTTATCTGATATTACAGCCTTGCTAATATCACTATTTGCAAGTTTCTTAGCACAGCAACCAGTTAAGAGTCAGGCAACATTCGGACATCAGCGTATCGAAGTTTTCGCAGCTTTATTGAATGGATTAGGTTTAGTAGCGATCGCAACTTTTATCTCATGGGAAGCTATTGGGCGCTGGCAACATCCAGCAACTATTTTAACCGACTTTTCGGGAACAATTTTGAACCAAGTGGGGTTGGGCTTGAATTTTACACCTAGCACTTTTAATGTCTACCGTAATAGTTTTATCTATCTGAATGATTCCACTGCTGTTTTGTTTGTGTGTCGAGTTATTATCTAAAATAATCGTTAAATATTTCACTCCACTTTTCACTATATTTAAATCTTTATCCCATCCACCACTAGCAAGTATTTTCTCGTCGGGACTAAATGCTACAGAATTAACACCTGCAAATGCCCCTTGATGTCCTGTAAATGTTTGAATACAATTCCATTGCATCTGTTCTTGAAACCATTCCAGCATAAATTACGTCCTTTTCTTCAATACCTTCGCCAATTTACGAGGGTGAGTTGATGATGCTTTCAACCCACATTCTGCACTTCATCTTGTAATACACGAAGATTTCCAACATTTCGCCAATGGTGGTTAAATATTAACCATAAATAACCAATGATTGTTCGGTGTTAATACTTAATACTTAGGCTCTTATTGTGGCAAAGGTATTGTAGATTATATAGATTATCCTATCTGAGTTTGCTGACAATCTACCTATAGGTTGTTGCATGAAGAAGATATACATGGATTAGTTTAGATATAATAATGACTCATTCTTTGTTTTCCTAACTGGAGAAATTAATGGGTCGCGCCAAAAAGGTTGTCCTGGCATATTCTGGCGGAGTGGATACCTCAGTTTGCATCCCCTATCTTAAACAGGAGTGGGGTGTGGAAGAGGTGATTACTCTAGCAGCAGATTTAGGTCAGGGAGATGAATTAGAGTCAATTCGAGAAAAAGCTCTGAAATCGGGTGCAAGTGAATCCCTAGTGGCGGATGTCAAAGATAGTTTCGTTAAAGATTACGCCTTTGGAGCGATTCAAGCTAACGCCCTCTATGAAAATCGTTATCCTCTAGGAACTGCCCTTGCGCGTCCACTGATTGCTAAGATATTAGTAGAAACGGCTGAAAAATATGGTGCTGATGCGATCGCTCACGGTTGCACCGGTAAAGGTAACGATCAGGTTCGCTTTGATGTCTCTGTAACCGCCCTAAACCCCAGCCTAAAGATCCTCGCACCAGCCAGAGAATGGGGGATGAGTCGTGAAGAAACGATCGCCTATGGTGAAAACTTTGGTATCCCCTCACCAGTCAAAAAATCGTCTCCCTACAGCATTGACAAGAATTTGCTGGGTCGTAGTATTGAAGCTGGTTTACTCGAAGATCCCTCCTTTGAGCCACCAGAAGAAATCTATGAGATGACCAAAGCGATCGCTGACACTCCCAATCAGCCAGAGTACATCGAAATTGGTTTCTTTGGTGGTATTCCCACAACCTTGAACGGTATAGCCAAAAAGCCCGTTGAGCTACTTGAAGAACTCAATCAGGTGGTAGGAAATCACGGCATTGGGCGGATAGACATGATCGAAAACCGTCTCGTGGGTATCAAATCACGGGAAATCTACGAATCACCCGCGATGTTAGTCTTAATTCAGGCACATAGAGATTTGGAAAGCTTGACTTTAACCGCAGATGTTACCCATTACAAGCGTGGGATTGAAGAAACTTACAGCCAAATCGTTTACAACGGTTTATGGTACAGTCCACTCAAAGTTGCACTTGATGCTTTTATTCAAAAGACACAAGAGCGAGTCTCTGGAACTGTGCGAGTGAAGTTATTCAAGGGCAACTCTACGATAGTTGGGCGTTCGAGCGATAATTCCCTTTATACTCCCGATTTGGCAACCTACGGAGCCAAAGACCAATTTGACCACAAAGCTGCTGAAGGCTTTATCTACGTTTGGGGACTACCAACTCGCATTTGGTCGCGGCTAACTAAAAGTTAGGAGTTTGGAGAGACGCCATTAATCGCGTCTGTACAGGAGTTTGGAGAGACACCATTAATCGCCTCTGTACAGGAGTTTGGAGTTAAAAATGCAAAATAACAAGAAGTGAAAGTTAAAAAAATAACTTTTTACTTCACTCCTCACTCCTCACTCTTCACTATTCACTCCTCATTACTCACTTCCTTGACCTCACGAGACTCTAGCCACAGAGGGACAACAATTAAGGCAGCAAGGATCAGTAAAGCTGCGAACGCAAATTGACCCACCCAAGCAACCAATTGTTCTAAAGAGATAATTTTGCCAGCAAAGAAAGCCAATGTCACCATCAAACTAGCCCAAGAAACTGCTCCTAACAAGTTGTATAAAAAGAATTTTCCAAAGGGCATTTCGGCTATACCAGCTAGTGGTGCCGCAAAAACTCGTAACAACGCCAGAAAACGTCCAAAAAATACCGCTTTAGCAGCATTTTGACTAAATTTATCTTTAATATTCAGCAGCCGCACTTCCGAAATCCGAAATATGCTACCAACTTTTACTAAAAAAGCCCAACCGCTAACTCTACCAATCCAATAGCCACAAGTGCCACCAATTACAGCACCCATAATTGCATCACCGAGAACCAGCCAGAAATTTAGTTCATCGCTGCCAGCTAAAAACCCGCCCACTAAGGTCACGGTTTCACCAGGAAGGGGAATGCCTAAATTTTCTAGCAAAATTCCCAAAAAAATTGCCCAATACCCGTAATTATGGGCGACTTTCTGGATATTTTCTAGTGAAATCAACTCTAAAGACATCCCGCACCGCCGCCTTTACAAATTTTTACTTTTATTATATTTTTGCTTGTTTTTGGGTGGTGTGTCAATCAAACTACTACTTTCAGTCCTTAATTCATAACTTATAGTCTATGGTAACTATTAATTTTTCACTATTAACTATGTAAATTTTTAGAAATTCCTACCACAATTTAATACGTTTTTTTTAAAAGTTAAAAAATTTATAAGAAATTTATAAATATCCACTATAATTATGAAAATCTTGTAAAAGATACGGTTGATACCGAAATTGTTAGGCCCTTATGCCTATATTGATGAAAGTTATCACAAATTATACGGTATGAATACTGAAATAATCGCTCTCAATTGCACGACTGCAATTACCCAAATATCGGGGTAAAACAGTCGTTTTGCCGTTGAAAGAGAAGAAGTATTGATATCTTTTTTCAATTTTTTGTCAAGTGTTCCAACTACCCTATTAAACTCATGACTCTCACACAAGAACTTCAAGTGATTTTGTTTAAACCCCAAGGAAGCATAGATTTGCAAGGCGGTAAGGCTTTGAGTGAACAGATGTTCGCAGTAGTCCCCCAAGCTCATCAACTCTGGGTTATCGACCTAACAAAAGTTAATTTCATGGACAGTTCGGGGTTAGTCCCTTTAGTAAAAGGATTGAAAGCTGCACGTCAGAGTGGTTGCCGCTTAGTTTTATGCAACGTGCAAGCTCCTGTACGGTTAATTTTGGAACTTACCCAATTAGATACAGTCTTTGAAATTTTTCCCACTTACGATGATATTTTTACTGCCGTCAAAGATAAGAGTCTGATGCTAGTAGGCTAACTAATAAATCTACCTATAGAAGGATGGTGGAGTCAAGCAATATTTGCATTTTTTCACATTCTTAAAGATTACAGTCTGATGCTAGCAGGCTGATTTTCTTTGATATCTGGAGAAGTATGTTGAATAAAACTCATGGCTTTCAGCTAGGTATAAATTGCAGATGAGTCTATCTGCTTGTTGAAAGCCAATCTACCTAAACCAGTAAAGTAGGGAATGACCAAAAATTGGTCAAAGCAATGCAATTGTTTGTGACACTCCCCAACCTCTTAAAGAGAGGGCTTTTCAAATTACTCTAAGCTACTTGTTCTATGTGCGACGCAACTAGTGCAAGGAAGCAGGAGGTAAGAAAGGTTAGAATCTCAGCTTTGGGATTATTTATAACTCTATAAGTTATTTTTGCCTTGATATACTACTTGGAGTCTCCAAGATGCTTTGCTGGACTAATTCCTTACCTCTTTGATTCCACCATAATAGTAACTTTAGGCATTCTGGGGAGTTGAAATGTTACTTTGTTCGGATGCTGGATGGGGAAAATTTGGCAAATCAATGCCGCTGTGACTAGCATTGCGAGTTTTGAGTGCTAAACGATAACTCACACTTTGCAGTTCTGCTTGTATTTGGCGGTTTTCCCGTTGTAGCATTGCTACCTTTTCTCTGACTGGTGTCATCCGCTCCTCAAACTTCCGACGATAAATTTGAGGTAACTCTTGTACTACTTGCTCCAACATTCGACTGCGATCAGTGAGTTCTTGAACTGACTGTCGCAATTGGTAAATTTCGGAGTCACGAGTTGTAATTTGCTCTTGGTAGAACCCCACCTGCTGCTCTACAGCTTGGAGTTGTTCTTGCAAAGCCTGTAACTGAGTCAGATCACGCTCAAGATCCGGCTGCTGGGGCATAAAACTAGTATTACCCTTTACCAGCCGGAAGAGTTCTTGAGATAGTTGTTGCACTAATTGATCGCGGAGTTGCAACTCTTGGCGTAGTTGCGATACTTCCGTAGAGAGAACTTGAATGTTGGGTGTATCAGATTGGATCACAGTAGCTTACAGCTCCCATTCAGAATCTTGTCCACTCTTAGGTATAACTGCGGGAGTACTACCTTTGGCAAGTATTTGTTAATTTAGCATTCCCAGGCAAGTCACGAAAAAAGAAAGAGACAAAATTTTATTGAATGAAATTGGGAATTGGGCACTTGTACTGACTTTACCTGCCCTGAGCTTGCCGTACCACTTCGTGGAAGCAAGCTACGCGTAGCACGATGCCCTGAGCTTGCCGTTCGCGTAGCGTCTCGTAGAGAAGGGTACTGAGCGGCGCGTTGCCCTGAGCTTTGCCCTACCACTTCGTGGAAGCAAGCTACGCGTAGCGTCTCGTAGAGAAGGGTCTTGTAGAGAAGGGTCGAAGTAGCCTTCGCGTAGCGTCTCGTAGAGAAGTCGTTGGCGCAGCCTAAGAAGAGAAGTATTGGGCATTGGGAAGAATTTATTCATTATTCTTTACTCCCTCATCCCCCTACTCCCTATCCCTTAGATCGTTGCAGCTACTTTAGCGGGTTTTTCTTTTTCCTCTTTAGGGGGTTTTTCCTCTTCGAGTTCCTGCTTAATTGTCAAATAGCGAATCACTTCTTCACTCAAACGCATGGCGCGTTCAAAGGGGGCGATCGCAGTTGCAGGCGCAGTGTAGTTTAATTGGATGTAGATTCCATCGCGGTGTTTTTTGATTTCATAAGCCAGACGACGCTTACCACGATTTTGAATTTGCATATCCTCAGCCCCTTGATCGCGAAGCAAATTCTGATATTTAGCAATTGCTTGCTCTGCCTGTTCGTCTCCGAGGTCAGGACGCAGGATGTACATTGTTTCGTAACTTGTAGTCATATTTTTCAGTCTCCTCATGGACAAAAGTGGCTGCTAGTATTAATTTACACTTAATTTAAAATTTAAATTTCAGTATTAATCAACATCTGAAGCAACAAGGAACTATAATCTTACCAGTTTTCTATTTGAATCATTAGCCAAATCGCCGAAGTTTGGATTTTTTCGATGTCCCTAATCAAAACTAGGTCGGGAGCTTACCCCGATATTTCTTTAGCAAGTAAGAATCCAGTTTTTGGTGCTGGTCAGCAAATTGATCAAGCTATTAGCTTCGCTAAGGGGTATCTTTGCCTAAGGGCATCTCATCTATAGCGATCGCTTTTTTGCTCAAGGCTGAATCGGTTCACTAAAAAGCTAACTGAGGATTGCTACCCGCTTACAAGTTCTAATCGTAGATAAAAGGATATTCATTAAAGTTATGGCACAGCGCTATGTGCGAATTCAAAATCCAGAAGGACAGATTTTTTATGGGTTACTCCAACTATCCCTCAATGTCCAGGTGCTAGATGCTCCGCCCTGGTTAGAAGGACAACCCACTGATTTAACTTTGACACCAGGAAATTACCAAATTCTGGCTCCCTGCGCTCCCTCAAAAATTGTGGCGGTAGGGAAAAATTATGCAGAGCATGCAGCCGAAATGGGAACTCCAGTACCTTCTGAACCACTAATTTTTCTCAAGCCACCCACGTCTATAATTCCGTCTGAGAGGGAAATTAAATATCCTCCCCAGTCACAAAGAGTTGACTACGAAGGAGAGTTAGCATTAGTGATTGGCGATTACGCCTTTGAATGTACACCAAAGGTAGCCCAAACAAAAATTTGGGGCTACACTATCGCCAATGACGTAACCGCGCGGGATTTACAAAAACTAGATGGTCAATGGACGCGTGCCAAAGGTTTTGATACTTTCTGTCCCTTGGGACCTTGGATTGTGCGAGAATTAAATCCCGGAGCGAGATTGCAGACTTTTTTGAATGACGATACCAATCCAGTCCAATCTGCTTGTATCGATCAGATGGTGTTTTCGCCCGATGTTTTAGTTTCCTATATCAGTCAGGTGATGACGCTATTACCCGGTGATTTGGTGCTTACAGGTACGCCAGAGGGTGTAAGTGCATTACATCCAGGCGATCGCGTCCGTGTAGAAATTGAAGGTATTGGTCGCCTGGAAAACACCATAGTAGCCCGTTAATTTCTAACGCACTTGCATATACACTGCATCGGAAATCGCCGGAATTTCCGCATAACGTCCGCTCACAGACTGGATGACTGAATATGCAACTGCTCCTACTATGCCGATAAAAATGGTTGTGGATAGGGTTTGGATTGCAAAACCACTAGAGGGAATTAGTCTGACAACATCAGTCAGGATGCCAAACAAAAAGATAATGATGTCCAAAAGGATTGCTTGCATGGTATTAAAACGAATAAAGTGGCTAATTTTTTCGTTTTTCACTACCAGCAAAAATAAAGCAAAGAAAATAATCATTCCCGCATAACGCACACCGTAATAAATATTCAACAATGGCAGAAGCGGCAGAAATAGCAGTTGTAGTGGTGGAAACTCTGAGAGCAAATATCTACCAAAGACAAAAACCTCAACCATCGGAAGCAAATAAGGCAAGGAAGCAAAAATTCGATCTGAAACCGTTGTAGACCCACGCCAAGACATTATGCGTTCTCCTGTGGTGAAATTTATATAGTTACTTGAGCTTAGGATAACGCAGTTGCTTGGTCTTGCTGACAAATTCAACTATTCTATATGGGCGATGCGAAAGCCCATCATACATTCATACTGGTCTGGCTGCTGTTGAGTAAGTTTGCGAATTGCTTGACCACAGCGCAGTTGACCCCCACGCCAACGGGGTTGACCGCGACCGTCGGCGAGTAAACAAGACTGGCAAACTTGCTCAGGGGCAAGGATTTGCTCGTCCATTAAAATGACTAGCATCGAATCCCTCCTGTTAAATCTTCATTGTCATCTATATTTCACTTAGGTGAGGACACGCAGAGGCTCTTTGAACTGCTTCACGTAGGTTGGGCGCGTTTTGCAAAGTAGTTTGTGATGATTTGCGATCGCGCTTTGCGCCCAGCGTGGGCGATCGCAGAGGACACTTAAGAGCCAAATCCTAACTCTTTGTAGCGAAAATGTGGGCAATCACAATTCAATAAAAATTGTCAAGTGAATCTGAATTTATTGTATGTTGTCTCTATTACAAATTGTAATTTTACTAAAAAATAATAGAAAATTATTCGCACTAAGTTTAGCAGAGACAGTCAACGGTATTCATTGCATCCCCGTTAATTTAGGATTGGAGAGGTCAAACTTCATATTTGGGAAACAACAAAAGCTTTATCCACAAGCAACACGGCGACCGATTAAAATTTCCTTGACGCGACTAGTTAAAGTGTGAGAATTCAAGTAAGTAAAACTGAGTTAACTTGATAGCCATTTAAGTGATGCATTTATAAAATACTGAGGTAAACTGGCAAGCAAGGTAATAGACACTATTACTGGGCGGCTCGTCGGTCTGGGCATCACTCATAATGGAACACTGGCAATTTCTGATACAGAAACAAGGCGCTCGCTCGTGGCATATCCTAGAATCGCCAAATTTGGAAATTTTGGAAGGGGAGTATAGAGTTTTGGCTCTTTCTCAACTTCCGAATACAGACGTGGAAGTGCGGGTAACTCACTCTTCAACCCAGGAAGTTCAACCAATGCGGCGAATTTTAAAGCGATCGCGTCGCACTAACTCAGAAGGCTTAATGGCGGTAATTCCTTTTACCTACTTGCAGTCGGGACTTTGGGAGTTGCGCTGTTGCGGCGATTTAATGTCGGATCTGTTCGGGAAATCTTGGCAGTACAGTGTCCAACTTCAAGTATTGCCCCAAAAAAGAGAGGGGGAGAATCTAGAATCAAATTCACCTGATCACTCAGATACTTTTTCTGAAAACTTGGAATCTACTGCCCCAGCAGAATCGACAATTACCTTAGATAAAGCGATCGCTGTCTTTGCAGAACTGGCAATTGCTACAGACAGTAACCCCGCTAGCATTGTTGTGCGTGATGAAGGGAAGTTAGAATTTACTGCCCCAGCAGAATCGGCAATTACCTTAGATAAAGCGATTGCTCTGTCTCCAGAACTGGCAATTACTACAGACAGCAACCCCGCTAGCATTGTTGTGCCAGATGAAGGGAACTTGGAATCTACTGCTCTAGCAGAATCGGCAATTAAGTTAGATCAAGCGATCGCTCTGTCTCCAGAACTGGCAATTACTACAAACAGCAACCCCGCTAGCATTGTTGTGCCAGATGAAGGGAACTTGGAATCTACTGCCCTAGCAGAATCGGCAGTTAAGTTAGATCAAGCGATCGCTCTGTCTCCAGAATTGGCAATTGCTACAGACAGCAACCCCGCTAGCATTGTTGTACCAGATGAAACCGAAGAAAATATAGTTATCGATCAGCCGGTGAGTCCTGTATGGCTCAAAGGTGAGACGGCAGAGCAGATTTTACAAAATTTAATAGATTTAGCTTTACCCGATTCTGAACCTCTGTCAGAAGATGAAAAGGTTACAGATTCTCCAGCAACACAACCACCACCATTACTGTTAACTTTAGATCAGGGTTCTTACATTGCTCGTTGGGGAGAAGCTCTGAAAATCAATGGACACATAGAACTCAAAGAAAAGACAAATCTAGATCAGGCTGAAACATTATCCCCAAAAAGCTTGCGGGCGCTTGAACTAGGAATTGAACTGCGATCGCCCAAGAACTCGAAAATCTTGACCCAGCTACGGCAACCCTTACCAGATCAGGAGTTGCCGTTCACCATCAATACCTCAATTGATATTCCTGCTGACTGTGAATCCAAGTTAATTTTGGCAGATATCAGTTTGTATGGTAGATTCGCCGATGTCAATGAAATCATCCAGTTAGCCAGCCAGTCATTCACCATTACAGCAGATGTAAAAGAATTACTGGCAATCACAGCCGTAGGAAAGCTTAGTAAATCCTTAAATGGAAATGGCCTCATAGCAGCATCGGACTCATCTGCTACTTTCACAGAAACAGAGGCAGCTGTAAGGCTCGATTTGAAACTATTCAATCTGGTTAAGATTCCAAAAACAGGCCAGTTTCAGATATTCAATATATCCCCAAACACACCCCTACCACCGCAAATTAACCTGCAAGTTCTGCGAGAAGGTAGCCTGCGGATATCTAAGTTCAACAATTCAGGCACTTCGCCTCAATTGCCGAAACTTCCCCGGGTTCCAACCGATGCCAACACTCTGACAGATGTTGTTGCAGAATCCTCTATACAGGAGGAACTTCTAGAAAAGGATACTACTATATCTACTATCAACTTAGAGCAGTTGGTGATCAGGCAACGTCGAATGCCAAGACTCGACGCTACTTTTCCATACTTGAGACGGTTACAAGCTTTGCCAGATGATGCAGAGGAAGTAAAAAGCAATGTCCCCCCAGATGCATTACAAGTTTTAGATCCTGAAGACTTCCCGCAGTTGGACGTAACTCTAGCTGAAAATGCAAATACACCAGAATTAGTAGGTGATGGACAATTCCAGGAAGAATCTGTTGCTGAACTAGAAGTCCAAACAAATGTACAATTCCAGGAGAAATCTGTTGCTGAACTAGAAGCCCAAACAAATGCACAATTCCAGGAGGAATCTGTTGCTGAACTAGAAGTCCAACCAAAGAGACAAGTCATTACAACAGGCAACTTTGACTCATCTCCTTTACTCAGGAAGTGGATGCAGAGCCAAGGATACTCTTTGCCTGAATCGATCAATGATCTGCAACCTCAAGACTACGATAAGTATGTTCTAGTGCAGCAGACGCCGCTTTCTCTAAGTGCAGAAAATACGAATGTTGATGTCAACTTGCCGTTAAACCTAGATGCCAAGACGGAGAAGAATCTGAGCGAACATTTGGATCACTCAGAACTTGTTCTGACAGAGACGCGCAAGGGACAGGGGACATGGGAAGAAGTCCAAGGGTTGGCTTCCGAACTGGGGAACTTTGAGAAAGATGTAGACACAGCCAAGGAAGCGGATCTGGGGATAGGAGAAAATACGGAACTAGAAAAAGTATTAGAACCAACGCTCTCATCAGGTCTGTTAACGCAACTACCGCCCCCCCCTCCTCCAATAAATATAAATATAGCGTCAGCTTGGTTAGCGCAAGAAATCGTTGTAGATGATACATATAGTGAACTAGAAGCCGAGGCAACCAGGAGTTACCCCTTTGAAGAAGAGGAGCAACCACTGTTAGATTTATCCCCTTCCTTCCCTATAATTGCGGCATCCACTGAGCCTTTACCAATTCCACAATTGCATATGCCAGAAGGTGAACTAATCGCTGGCAAGTTTATTATAGTGCGCGTAGTACTGCCTGAAGTATCTCCGCAAGTTGTTGTCAAGTTATGGCTTGAAGATTATCAAACTCGCTGGTTGGTAGATGGGCCTCATTTATTGACAAATTTACTACCTAATGGTTTAGGAGGGTTGGAAGTGATGACGCAATTAAACATTCCCTTTGGCTGTTTGGAAATTCGCTTAGAAGCGATCGCACTTGATCTGACAACCCAGCAAGAGAGTCACAAAGTCACAATACTCCGAACTGTGATTCCTCCAGACTTGCCAAGCTTGCAGCTAGATGAACTCCTCAGTATGTGATTTTGAGTAGCGAATGAAAAAGAGGGGACAAGGAAGAATTATTCAACAAATCACTCCCTAGTACAGACGCGGTTAATCGCGTCTCTCCCCACTCTGTGTTAAAAATCTTTAGAATTTAAAAAATCTGGCAGAATTTGCAGTAAGCTCATTTTGAATTGTAGTGTGATTTAATGGGAACTTTTACTATGGCAGCTTCTTTTTTGCCTTCTATGTTGGCTACTACTTCGTTCTTGTCTCCTATCTTCATTTACATAATTGGTTGGATTTTGCCAGCTGCAACCTTCGCGTTTCTACTTCTATACATTGAGAGCGACGATATCAGCGATATTAAGTGATCTAGTCATTAGAAGCCACTGCGTTTGCCCAGAGTTCTCTGAGCCCAGGCTTCCGACGCTATAGAGCGTCCCTTGCGCGTCTGGTAGAGAAGCGTTAGGGACTGACAAGAAATAAATTATCCATCTTGTGGGGTGGGCAGGAAAGCCCGCCCTGAATATGGGACGGGTGCGGACACCCATCCCACAAGAAAATTTGGGATGTTTTTATTATTTGGAAGTTCCTTAAAGATTGTGCGTAGCATCTGACTCGCTAACGTTGCGCTATTCGTTGGTGCAGACCGCAGCAGAACTTCGTATTTTCTCAGAGTTGAAGCGAGTGGCGTTCATTAGTCAACTTTTTGGACAAGGGAAAGTTATCAATTTCGTTACATACGTTTTTTAGACTAATGACCAAAATTAATACCGCCCGTCTCATAGAGACAGGCGGTTTTTTTAACGTTGATTTCTCAACAAATGCTAGAAAATTCTAACTTATAGTGTTCGGTTCAGGTTCAAACTCATGTTAAATCGAAGAACCAAGTCCGGCGTAGGCACCATAAAAGAAAATGCCCAGGACTGTGATTACACCTAATCCTACGATCGTAGCAACGACCCACAGGGGAATTCTCCCACTTTCAGACACAGCTTTTCTCCTCTGTTAACAACAACTCAACACATATTCAATAAACAAAGATTAACAACCGTAGTTCCAGTTAGTTAAAGAAGTAACTGGAAAACAAAATCCCCAGAACGAAAACTAGTAGTAGTCCCAGGTATAACGAAGTCCGGTTTAGTTCAACCGGTTGATTATTGGGGTTAGGCGATCTTTCTACCATAATTGCTCCTAACGGTGAATAAATTGCATTGCGGCGATCGCGCCTAAAAAGAATACAGTTGGTACACCTAAAGTGTGAACTGCCAGCCATCTAACGGTAAAAATTGGATAGGTAACTGGTTGATTGATGTTATTGCCGCTAGTCATGATCTCAAACTACTTTCCAATAAATTGTTCAACTTGTTTTTTAGCTTCAAAACGGTTCTTCACAATTGGCACTTCTTGGCGCGTTGGTGTGAAATACTCATTGGGACGAGGTGTACCAAAGGCATCATAAGCCAAACCAGTTTGTACAAATAACCAACCCGCAATAAACAATGCTGGGATGGTGATGCTGTGAATTACCCAGTAACGAACGCTAGTAATGATGTCCGAAAACGGACGTTCTCCAGTGGTACCTGACATTTAGATCCCTACCTATTACATAGAGTGTTATAGAGTTTATTATCCTACAAAGTTAAGAAAGAGTTACAAGTTGCAACGTTCTTCTCAGAAATAGGGCATTGGGCAATTCAATTTTGGATTTTGGATTTTAGATTTTGGATTAAATTTCAATCTAAAATCCAAAATCTAAAATTCTCACTCTCCCTCATCCCCCCACTCCCCCACTAAGCGGCTTCTGGAGAAGTTGTTTCCGGGTTTGGTAGATATTTAAGCAAAACGCCGCGATCGCCAATTATAAATCCCCGATCTGGCTCTAAAAACACAATCTTATACAAATTAGCAGCAACTTCTTCCACTGCACGATCTTTTTCCCAGGTTTTGCCACCGTCGCCACTCCGTAGCAAATTACCGCTACCGCCACCTATCCAAATTTCATTGGGTGTGCGATATGCCAAATCCAGTAAACCCCAACTGGTGGATAACTCTGGATATTTTGTTTCTTGCCACTCTTCAGGTTTAGTTGGGTCACTAAACTGAATTTGACCGCCCCTGGCTAGCAACCACAATTGCCCATTCTCAGCAAAGCCCATGTTTTCTACTCGCCGAGAACTATTGCGGTTATGGGGTACCCAAGTATCTTGCCCTGGTTCCCAAGTCGAGTAGAAACTACCCTTAGCGGAAACGGCAATATATTTACCATCAGTAGAACGTTCCAAGTTACGCACTACACCGACTGCTGATTCTACCTGGGCTTTCCAGTTTTTGCCGCCGTCTGTGGTCTTATAGATGGCTCCGACATTAGTAGCCATTTCAGCTGTCTTGTCTGCCAGTGCCTTAATTGCGATCGGGCTACCTGGTAGCTTTTCGCTGAGAGGAATACGCGACCAAGAACCACCTTCATCGGTAGTGTGCAGCAACAGTCCAGGCTCTCCAGCAATCCAGCCTTCTTTACCTGCAAAACTTACTGAGTCAAAGCGATACTTTTGCTCATCCAGTTGCAGTGTTATTTGTTTCCAGGTATTACCACTGTCATTGGTTTCCAACAAGGTGGCATTGCTACCGACTAAGTA
The DNA here is from genome assembly GCF_054880495.1 of Nostoc sp. Taxonomy (NCBI): domain Bacteria; kingdom Bacillati; phylum Cyanobacteriota; class Cyanophyceae; order Nostocales; family Nostocaceae; genus Nostoc; species Nostoc sp. The sequence continues at coordinate 31,841 of NZ_JBTYKD010000411.1, read as the reverse complement.
GCCATGTTCAGGGTTATCAGTAAAAGCAATATCCAATAGGTTCGAGTCTGTTGGCACAGAAATGATTTTCCAGGGGTTGTAGCTAACAGAGGGAATTGTGCTACAACTTATGCACATCAGGACTACTATCAACAAGGCAGCTATTCGTTGCCAACTTTTTACAATTGAATGCATCAGTATCTCTTATTTGTTTCTAAAGTTTTTCATTTTGAATAGGACTTACACAAAATTACACGCCCTCCGGGGCAATTCATGTAGCTTTAGCTGACCGCAGGGTATTGCCCCTACCTAAGAATCAGCATTTCAGCTATTGTTTGCATAAGTCCTGTTGAATTTTGAATTGCTTAACGGATGTCACTGTAAGCCGTAGAGACTGATAAAAAACAAGAAGCCAAGAGCCAAAGCGCCAAAAATTAGGATATTCTTTTGTCCTGGCGTTAGGTTGTTGACACCAAAACCGTAACCGAGATTTTCTTTGAAGCCGGATGCAGTACCCGCAGGTCCGATATTAGCAAAAGCAGTCTTCTTAGCAGTACAAACTGGACAACGCCAAGTTATGGGCAGTTCTGCAAAAGGCGTCCCGGAAGGAATATCATCCTTGTCGTCTCCCTTCTCAGGTTCGTAAACATAACCGCAGGCGCGACACTCGTAGCGATCTAATACCGTAGTCTCAACAGCTGGTTCGCTCATGGCTAAGGACTCGCAGAGGAGAAATCTTAAATATACGTTAAAAATTATGACATAACTGTTAGACTTTTCTATTACTACCAAAAACTAATCAAATACGTGAAGTGCGTCTGTTTCCCAGATTTCAGAAAAATCAAACAGATATAATGTAAAAGAAAGTTATGCGGTTAAGGGATTGGGCATTGGGCATTGGGCATTGGGCATTGGGCATTAATTCTTCTCCCTCATCCCCCTCATCCCCCCACTCCCCACTCCCGACTCCCCACTTAAAATATTCCATAAGCGGTAGATACTCATTGTGTTTGTCCTCAGCGGTTACGAGTACCTTCTAGGCTTCTTTATAATCTGTAGCCTAGTGCCTGCCTTAGCGCTCTCAGCATCCAAGCTCTTACGACCCAGTGGTTACAGCCCAGAACGGCACACCACCTATGAATCTGGCATGGAACCCATCGGGGGAGCCTGGATTCAGTTCAACATCCGCTACTACATGTTTGCTCTGGTCTTCGTCGTCTTTGATGTGGAGACTGTATTCTTGTATCCTTGGGCGGTAGCTTTCCACCGTTTGGGGCTATTAGCATTTATTGAAGCGCTAGTCTTTATTGCAATTCTTGTAGTCGCCTTAGTTTACGCATGGCGTAAAGGAGCTTTGGAATGGTCTTGAATTCTAACTTAACAACTCAGGGCAAAGAGCGAATCATCAACCCTATTGAGCGTTCCACAATCACTCAAGACCTTTCAGAAAACATCATTTTGACTACGGTTGATGATCTCTACGATTGGGCGCGGCTTTCTAGTCTGTGGCCGTTGCTGTTTGGTACTGCTTGCTGTTTTATTGAGTTTGCAGCTTTAATTGGTTCCCGATTTGATTTTGACCGTTTTGGACTAATTCCCCGTTCTAGCCCCCGCCAAGCCGATTTAATTATTACCGCAGGGACGATTACGATGAAGATGGCTCCCCAACTGGTGCGTCTTTATGAACAAATGCCAGAGCCGAAGTATGTAATTGCAATGGGAGCTTGCACAATTACGGGCGGGATGTTCAGCGTTGATTCCCCTACGGCAGTGCGCGGAGTCGATAAACTGATTCCTGTGGATGTCTATTTGCCTGGTTGTCCTCCGCGTCCAGAAGCAATTATTGACGCGATTATTAAGCTGCGGAAGAAAATCGCCAATGAATCGATGCAAGAGCGGGATAAAATTAAGCAAACTCACCGCTACTACAGCACTACTCATAATTTGAAGCCAGTGGAGGAAATCTTAACTGGTAAGTATTTGCAGTCAGAAACTCGCTCTGTACCACCGAAGGAATTGACAGAAGCGATCGGTTTATCAGTACCACCTGCACTGCTAACAGCAAAGGCGCAAAAGGAGGAACAAAGCCGTGGCTGAAGAAGAATCTCAACCAGTTGCAGCAGCCAAAGAAGAGTCATTGGTACAAGCCGGTAAAGTTTCCCAGTGGTTGACGGAAAATGGCTTTGACCATGAGTTTTTAGCGCCAGACAAGAATGGTGTAGAGATAATTAAGGTGGAGCCAGATTTCTTGCTTCCCACCGCTACAGCCCTTTATGCCTATGGGTTTAATTATCTCCAGTTTCAAGGTGGTGTTGACCTTGGGCCAGGACAGGAATTAGTGAGTGTGTATCATTTGATTAAAGTCGATGATAATAGCGATCGCCCGGAAGAAGTACGCTTAAAGGTGTTCTTACCACGGGAAAACCCTGTAGTCCCTTCTGTGTACTGGATTTGGAAGACGGCAGATTGGCAAGAGCGCGAGTCTTACGATATGTTAGGCATTGTCTACGAAGGACACCCAAATCTCAAGCGGATTTTGATGCCGGAAGATTGGGTAGGTTGGCCTTTGCGGAAGGATTATATCTCGCCTGATTTCTATGAGTTGCAAGACGCTTATTAGATAGTGCTGAATGAGACGCGATTCATCGCGTCTGTACAAGTGCTGAGTTTCGATAGTGATTAACCCCTTTCCGGTGGCGGAGAGGGGTTATATTTTTGGTGTTTCATGTCAAGTTTGTTGACAAAATTTGCTGTAATTTATTGACTGTATTTACAGTTTTAATTGCCTGCTGAATTGCTTTTAATTTCTGCAAGTCGGTAATTCGAGAGATTATCGGCAATCATGACTTTTCAATCATCCTCTAAGACTGGATTACAAATATTCAGATTTTTCATTGGACTACTTAGAGAAGGCGATCGCACCTAATCTGAGATAATTTGAGACTATGCGATCGCTAAGATGTTCAGTGAGATTTCCTGGTAATCGCAATCGCTATCTCTACCGTTGTATCTATAATGTGGGAAGATTTAATGTAAATATTTAATGTAATATGTCAGAAATACCCCAAGATGACGGCATTTGGATTGTGACGGATGAAATGCCGCAAATATCGATTCCTGACGGTGCTAAAGGGGGGAATAGTAATACACGCGGTTGGGGAGAGGAAACTCTCAGGGAAGGTATTGGTAGCAAAGGGGTAGTAGATGCTGTTAAGGTTAGCGCTCAAACATTAGAGCAAAATATGACTCACTTTCTCAAAGTCGTGGGAAGTTTGTTTAGTCAAGCCGAACAGCAAGCAAAAGTCAACTCCCGGATGCAGCTAGATGAAATTGAGCTATCGGTAGAAATTAGTGGGGAAGGAGAAGTTAAATTAATTGGCAATGGTGCCAAAGCTGGGACTAAAGGAGCGATTAAGCTGAAGTTCAAGCGCCAAGAATCAGAGTGAGATGGCAAAAAATTGGGCGATCGCGATCGGAATTAACCAGTATGATTATCTGCAACCGCTAAACTATGCCAAGCGGGATGCACTATTAATGCAAGAGTTTCTGGCCAATGAAGCCGGATTTGAGCGGATATTCTTTTTCTCTGATGACTCTCCTCCTGTTGACGGAAAATCTACTCGCCCAACTCGCACTAACTTGCTGCGAGTCTTGCGACAGTTATTTGAAAATCCCTTTATGGGAGCAGGGGATAATTTCTGGTTTTTCTTGAGTGGTCATGGGATAAGATACGCTGACCGTGATTATCTCATGCCCTGTGATGGCGATCCAGAGGATATTGAAAACACGGCAATTGCGATTAACTTTGTGAGTGAACGTCTGCGTCGCTGCGGTGCTGATAATGTTGTCTTGATTCTGGATGCTTGTCGCAATGAAGGCAAAAAAACAGGTGAAGGAATTGGGCGACAAACCGCAGAAGAAGCACGTCAACAAGGAGTTATCAGCATTTTTTCTTGTATTCCCCAGGAGTATTCTTATGAAATTGAGGCTTTACAACAAGGTGCTTTTACCACTGCGTTACTGGAAGGGTTAGGAATTCAAGGTCGATGCGCTACTGTTGAACGATTGGAGCAATATCTCAAGTTTCGTGTGCCTGAATTGGTTCGCCAGCATAAGAATACAAGGCAAACGCCTTATGTGATTGCTGAACCTCTGAATAAATCCCACCTAATACTTGTTCCACGATACGCAACTCTAGGGGATATCGACACATTGAGAAATGATGCTTACCAAGCAGAAGTAAACAGGAATTTAGATTTAGCAGAGAAATTATGGATTCGGGTATTAGCTGCGGCTTCAGGACAAGATATGCAAGCGGTGAGAAGTTTACAAAGAATTGCTCAGTTGCCGTGGGAACGTCAAGAACCATCTTCACCACAACCTCATCCTAGTGCTGAAAATTCCACTAAGGGAATATTTACAGTTGAAAAAAATCCTTTAAAAACCTTTCAATTTGAAGTGGTTACGGTAAATGCACAAGGAAATATTACCAACCGCCGTAATGAGGAAGCTAAATATTTTGAAGAAAATTTAGGGAATGGTGTCACCTTGGAAATGGTGCAGATACCAGGGGGAACCTTTATGATGGGTTCACCCGAAAGAGAAGCACAGAGATATGAAGATGAGAGTCCACTGCATCAAGTAACAGTTCCTAATTTCTTTATGGGGAAATATGCAGTTACCCAGGCACAGTATCAAGCAATTATGGGCAGTAATCCTTCTAGCTTCAAAGGTGAGAAACGGCCTGTAGAAACAGTTAGTTGGGATGAGGCGGTAGAGTTTTGTGAAAAGTTGAGTCAGAAAACAGAACACACCTACAGGCTACCCAGTGAAGCCGAATGGGAATATGCTTGTCGTGCAGGAACAACTACACCGTTTTATTTTGGTGAAACGATTACCACAGATTTAGTTAACTACAACGGTAACTATCCTTACGGTTTTGCACCAAAGGGCGAATATCGTAAACAAACAATAGATGTAGGAAAATTTCCGCCTAACTCTTTCGGTTTATACGATATGCATGGTAATGTATGGGAATGGTGTAAAGATGTGTATAACGGTAATTACATAGACGCACCAATAGATAGTAGACCGTGGTTAATTGGTAGTAATAATAACATAATGCTACTGCGTGGCGGATGTTGTATCCACCTTGCCGGGAATTCCCGTTCTGCCAATCGCTGTTGGTACGCGCGCGAGGGTCGTTACAACGATGTTGGTTTTCGCGTGGTGGCGGTGGCTGTGACGTGAGTACTCCCCAAAGTCAGAGTTGATAAGTGGAATTTATCGAGCGTACATCAGGGAGTCCAAACCTGAACCAGCGAGGAAGACGACAACCTCCGAATATAAAACCGAGTCGGATAGCTTGGTAGGTTGCAAAACCGAACAGTTGTTCGACTCAATTAGTTTTGCGATATTTAAAAGAAACTTCTAAAATTTTAGCTCATTTTTAATTGTTCTAATTTTTGTTTAATCAAAATTTCAACTTCTTCAATCTCAGCATTCGATTTTGGGATGTCAAAAGTCTCTGGAGACGCTTCAGATGTAAAGCGGTCAACAAAAGCACGAAACGCTGCTTTGTTGTGGGGGTGAGCAATGACGAAGGCTCTTAACTTGGTTTTGCTTATGCTGCTAAATTCTGGCTCAATCACAAGAACCTCCAAAAACCATTGCGATAGATTTCTACCTCTATGTTATGGCGGCTGCCATAATGGTTAGGACAAGTCTGCTATGGATAGCTCTGACAGCCGCTCTCTTAGGGTTTGCGAATGTCCTAAGCTGTCTGTCTACTGCTATATCTCCTGCCAAAATAAATACATTACCTGTTTGTTCATCGAGGCGGACAATGTAAATAGGAGTGAATGTATTGGTTAAAGATTGACATAGTATGACACACCTGATGCCTTGTTCAGCAGTTGGCAAGATTTGTATACCTGATAACCGCATAGCTTGGAATCAGAATAGCAGGTAAGGGGAAAATATCAAACCATCTATGTTGTAAATTGATAAGGCAGTGTTTTTCAATCTGTTCCCTCTCCCCTTTATAAGGGCTACGGTGTACACACAAGTCATCGAACTACCCAAAAATCTTGAAAAACCTCACCCTGGTTATGCTACGCAAAACCTGTCCCTCTCCTTACTAAGGAGAGGGAAAGATTTATCCTTGGGTAAAGCAAGGGTGAGGTTTTAATCTGTGGGTTATAGAGTCAATTTCGATCAGGTTTTCCGACTTATGTGTACACGGTAGTTTATAAGGTCCGGGTTAGGGTGGGGTAAAACCCTGGTTAATCAGCTATTTCCGACTTGTGTGTACACCGTAGCTGTTTCGCCTAGAGAGGGATGAGACGAAGCACACTAAAAATTTATTTTTATAACTGAAAATTTTATTTTATTTATATGTTAAGTAGCTTTCACTATGTTATCTGTATAATCTATCATTCAGTCTGATTTATCGAATGTATAATCTATCATTCAATCTTATTGATTATTGACCTCTGTTACTTATTGATAGGTTGAAAATTGGGGATTAAAGCATCTCTTTTTAAGACATAACATACCACTCACCTAGTAGTTATTTATTGACGGAATTTGAGAAGTTCTGTAGGCATACTCTATCCTAGACATTAGCTGAACTTCTACTTCAAAAATCATGAGCCATTATATGAATAGTCCCCATGTTTATGGCACTATCCAATGTCTGAAGATTTATTAAACTCCTTTCAAGAAGCATACAGTAATCTCGAACTATTTCCGTTGATGGAACAGAACGAAATGGAAAGATTTAAAGTCGAATATGGTGATGATTTGATTGCAGACCTTAACCAATTAGTGGAAGATAGTCCCAATCGAGATGGCAAAATTGTCTTTACAGGACATCGGGGATGTGGTAAGTCTACTTTGTTAGCTGAATTTAGCAGACAAATTCAAAATAAATATTTTGTAGTTCTATTCTCTATTGCTGAAAAAATTGAAATGTCGGCGGTTAATCATATTAATATATTGTTTGCGATCGCAGTTAATTTAATGGCAGAGGCAGAAGCACGCCAAGTTGATATTCCTCAATCTACTAAAGAAGCTCTTTATAAGTGGTTTGCTACCCGCACTCGCACTGAAGAATTAAATTCGCAAGCAGAAGCTAGCATAGGTTTTGACCTCCTAAAATTGATTAGCTCTAAATTAAAAGTTGATGCGAGCGTTCGGGATGAAATTAAACAAGAATTTGAACGCAAGTTATCAGATTTAGTTGCCAGAATTAATGAAATTGCTGCTTTAATTCAAGTTGCAACTAAACAAAACGTTTTAGTAATTATTGATGATTTAGATAAGCTTGACTTAGGAAGAGTTAACGAAATTTATAGAGATAACATTAAAGCTCTTTGTCAACCTAACTTTCAAATTATCTACACTATCCCGATCTCAGTACTTCGGGAAACATTTATTAGCACAATAATTGCCACTGAAACCAACGATCAGGTTGTGGCAATGCCTGTTTTAAAAATCTTTGAGAAAGGTAAAAATCGTTTCCCTAACGCCCAACCTCGCCCGGAAGCAACAAAAATTCTCGGTGAAGTTTTACAAAAGCGGATACCCAGTAAATTAATCGCGGATGAAACTGCTGAAAAGATTGTGATTTACAGTGGTGGCGTATTGCGAGAGTTAATTCGGATTTCTAAGGAATGTTGCCGTATTTGTTTGCGGATTATCCGCCGAAATCCCTCGGCAGAAGTTATTATTGATGATAAAATTCTCCTGGAAGCAATTAATAAAATCCGCAATGATTTTTCCATACGTTTAGGAAAACTTGATATAGATATTTTGCAGAGTGTTTATGAACAATTTATGCCCAATGATCCGAAACAAACAGAGTTTTTGGATTTGCTACACGGGCTGTATATTCTAGAATATCGCACTGATGAAACTTGGTACGATCTTCATCCAATTATTATAGAAACATTGAAAATAAAGGGAGCTATTAATGTTAAATGAAGAATTCTTAAATGATCAGCGAGAAAATCAAGATGCGTATGATGATTTAATTGTTTCTATTGAAGCTCAAAAGCGGGGATTAAATATACTGATTGCGGTTGGCGATGATGCGAGCTTTCGGGATGAGATTATTGCCCAATATGAAGCCGAACTACAACCTAAGTTTCATTCATATCAGGTAACTTTAGCACGTCAAGAACCAAGCCTAAAAGCTGCTCTTAACCAATTGGTACAACAAGAAGAATATCTTGTTCAGCAAAGCCGGGCGGTAATCACTGTGACGGGTGCTGAACAACTTTATTTTCTCAGACTTGGAAATGAGCAATCGGAACAGGAGAAATTTTTTGGTTACTTACAGTGGACTAGGGAAGGATTGCGTGAGTTTCCTTTTGCGATCGTGCTTTGGGTAACTAACCAAATTTTAGTCAACCTGATTAAAAAAGCTCCTGACTTTTGGAGTTGGCGCAACGGCGTATTCCGGTTTGAATCTAAAAAGACAAATGCTATTCCTGGTAAAGAACTAGAAAATATCCGCTTTGTTTTTAGAGATACAGAATTAGCCAGCACAGACACTAATGAAAGTAATCACTTTTTCTTGCCCATTCAAGATTTACAAAGGCTAATCGAGAAAGTAGAACAGGAACAGGGAACGAAAGATCCTACCTTGGCTACCTTATATTCAAGCTTAGGCGATATTTACCGCAGCAGATTAGATCGGGGTGAATCTCAAAATTATCAAGAAGAACAGGAATTAGCAATCAAATATTGGCGTCAGGCTAGTGAGCTACAAAATGAATTAGGTTTGCAGATAGATTTAGCTACTAGCCTCAACAATTTAGCAGGAATATATCGTGCAATCGGAAACTACAGTGAAGCCGAACCCTTATATAAACAAGCTTTAGAACTGAGGAAACGTCTTTTGGGAGACAATCATCCTTCTTTTGGGACTAGCCTGAATAATTTGGCGGGACTCTACAAATCTACTGGACAATATAGTAAAGCGGAACTCCTATATCAACAAGCTTTGGAACTCAGGAAACGCCTGTGGGGAGAAAACCATGCCGATGTTGCCGCCAGCCTGAACAATTTGGCATTACTATATGATGAACAAGGACATTATGACCAAGCAGAACCTTTGTATCTGCAATCGTTAGAACTCGAAAAACATTTGCTTGGCGAAAATCATCCTTCTTTCGCTCTTATACTGAATAATTTAGCGCTACTTTATTATCATCAAGGACGTTACAGTGAAGCTGAACCGTTGTCGCAACAAGCAATAGAATTAGATAAGCGATTTTTGGGAGAAGACAATCCCGATGTTGCAACAGATTTGCACAATTTAGGTTTAATATACCGCGCTCAAGGACGTTACGATCAAGCCGAGTCTTTGTTTTTGCAATCATTGGAACTCAAGCAGCGTCTATTACAAAAGGCCCATCCGCTTTTAGCAGATACTATCTACGCTCTTGGTTATATGTACAGGGAGCAGGGGCGTTACAATGAAGCAGAACCCTTATGTATAAAAGCCTTAGAACTTGATAAGCACCTGTTGGGAGAAAATCATCCCAATGTTGCTGAAAGTCTCAACAATTTGGCAGAAATCTATCGGGCAACAGAACGTTACAGCGAAGCAAAACCCCTTTATTTGCAAGCTTTAGATATTTGTGAACGAGTCTGGGGGATAAATCATCTCCGTAGTGTTAATGTTCGTCAAAATTTAGAAAAACTTGCCGCAGCAATGCAGAATAATGGAGAGTGCGATGTCTTGTCTACGACACCCTGCGCGAACGACAACCCCTTCGGGGAACGCATTACATAGAGCAAAATATGATTTGGGGTTAAGCTGACTCTAGTTTAGATAGATTTGACGCACACTTAGCTCAACTCAAGATTCAGCAAGAGGAAAAGTGAGGGTAATCGATGGGGAAAACTTTAAAGGAAAAACTAGAACAGTTGTCACCTGAACGACGCAAAAAGATTCAAGAAGAATCTAACTTGCTGATCGCCCAGGAAATGACGCGATAGCAATTGAGACTCGCACTCAAACTTACTCAGGAACAGATGGCGCAACTTCTCCAAATTGACCAAGGGAATGTTTCTCGTCTGGAACAGCATACTGATTTGATGCTCTCAACTTTACGGAAGTACATTGCTGCGATGGGAGGCGAGTTACGGCTTATTGTTGAATTTCCCAATCTTCCACCCATTACCCTAGTAGGTATTTCCGAAATCGAAGAATCAGAGGAAGTAGCAATTTGAATCACTTATGACCGAGAGGGCGGCTTACCCTAGCTCCCCAACTTATTAAAGAAAGAAGTCGGGGAACTGTAGGAAGGGGGCTTAGGAATAAGTAGGACTTACGCAATGCTACACACGGTAGGGGCAATTCATGTAGCTTTAGCTGACCGCAGGGTATTGCCCCTAAGAAGAAAATCACTCTTTTCGGCTATTGTTTGCGTAAGTCCTAATAAGAATTAAATAACAGAAAATTTATGTCCCTGGCTTACCTCACCCTCAATCCCTCTCCTTATAAAGGAGAGGGAAGCTAGAGACAGACAGAATGAAGTTTTCTATTTTTTTTAATCTACGTTCCTTAATTGTCCTCTAAATCTACTAGCGAACCCCAACAAAACCAGCTTGTTGAATTGCTTTTTGCCCCTGATCAGTTAATAAAAGTTTGGCGTAGGCATCGCCAATCTGCTGTTCGCGACCTTTATTTTGCTTAATAACCACAAATAAATTAGCAATCATCGGATAGCTGCCATTTTTGAGCGCCTGAGTATTTAGCTGGTTGCGCTGACGTGGGCATTGCTCAGGCGATACCATCGGTTCCCGATAGGGGGGAATTAGCTGACCAGAAGTGCGACCCAATGGCAAAGCCTTCACACTACATTGAAATACTACTGAACGGGCAGAAGCGTAATACACACCACCAGGGGTTTTAGTGAGTTGGCGCACTGCGTCTGTAGTAGAGTAGACATACTGCACACTAGAGCCAAATGCTTGCCCCTTGAAGTCGCTGTTGCTCGGAAATATAACTGTATCTGCGTCCTCTGGTCGTTGAGATAAAGGTGTGATGGGTAGGTTTGGCCCACCTACCTGATTCCAGTTAGTAATTTGCCCCAAATAAATTTGCTGCAATTGTTCAACGGTTAAACCTGACACATTGAGCGATGGGTTGACTACCACTGCTATTCCATCCATGCCCACCTGACGTTGCTCAAGCGTGAAGCCTCGCTCTTTGGCGATCGCTTGTTCTTGATCTGTGAGGGAACGCGAGGACTGGGCAAAGTCTAATTTGCCATCAAGCAACATCCGAATGCCTGAGCTAGAACCAGGGCTACGATTCACCGGGTCTAGGTAATGTAATTGTAGTTCAGGGCGATCGCTCTGGATTTGAGAATCTACCAATTGCCGGATAGATGCCCAAGCTGTACTGCCTCCGTAGTTGAATGAGTCAGTGGGGACATCAGCAACTGTCTGAAAAGTTGATGTACTAGTACCGATGTTGGAACTTTGATTAGCGGAAGAATTAACGCTGCTACGGGACAATAAATTGGGCTTCAGTAACCACCAAAGCAGTCCGCCAATAACCATAAGTGTCAGCACTTTACCAATAATCAAACCTCTGAGAAAGAGGCCGATTTCCGTATTAACTAAAGATTTTTTGGGATTTGTATTGTCCATATCCTGAAATCTTGTTTATTGTGTTTATACTACAGGAATCTCTAAATATTTAGGTTGAAAGCAAATCTGGAATAGGCCAGTTAGATGATTGCTGGTAGATGATTAATTGTTTCTAATGTTGAGATTCAATTTGCTTTTTGGTAGTTTTTGTAATGGGGGAATTACTTTTATAGACTCCTCTGTTAGCTGCTGATTTGGCTACTAGGCTATTCAGATTAACATTAGTCAACTGTCTACCCATCAATTTTTCTATAAAATTATTTAATTGAGTAGGTTGGTTTGGATGCGATGTATTTGTATTAATAAATATATAGATTAAAACTATTACTATCAAACTAGTGATCCCACCAAGCCCTATTCCCAGCAGCAAAAGAAAGTTTTTATAAGTTAGCAAATAGCTATCATCACTATTTTGGTTGATGTCAGCAGATTGTGAGGACTGTGACAACACCAGATCAGAATTAAGCGCTTGCAAAGCTTCTGTGGCAGATTGATAACGCTGGTTATAGCGATCGCAAACCATTGTGTCTAAAACATTTGCAAGAGCGCCACTTACCTGTGCTTTATCGCGCCAGATAACTTCTCCAGTATTGGGATCTTCTTGTAGTTCCTCAGGTATTAAACCTGTCAAAGCTTGAATACCAATCATCCCGACTGCATAAATATCGCTGCAAAGTTTTGGCTTTCCCTTAGCCTGTTCGCTTGGCATATAGCCAGGAGTCCCAACAGCAATTGTTAAGCCTGCTCCCAAAGCACTAATTTTCTTAATACTCCCAAAGTCAATTAGCACAATCTTCTGATCCGTGTGCCGCCGCATTAAATTTTGGGGCTTAATATCTCGGTGAATAATATTATGTTGGTGGACGAAGGCCAGCACTTCCAGGATCTCTCTTAATAAATTTAAAACTGCATTCTCGCTAAGACGCTGACCTGGTACAATTTCTTGAGTCAAGGCATGACCGTCAATAAATTGCTGGACTAAATAGAAATCCCCATCTTCATTAAAATGGGCAAAGAGTCTAGGGATTTGATCGTGCTCGTTGCCTAGCTGATATAAAACTTCCGCTTCTCGATCAAATAGCCTTTTAGCGATCGCTACAACCGCAGGATTGGGATCTTTTGGCTGCAAATGTTTGACGACACAATGGGGTTGTCCTGGTAAATCCCGGTCTACGGCTAAGTAGGTATCACCAGATCCTCCGCTTCCTAAGTGTTTGATAATTTCAAAGCGATTCCGAAGTATTTTTATGGCGATCGAGGATTGATATTTTTTACTTCTAGCATTTGCTAACAAGTAAGTATTACCATATCCTCCGCTTTTCACCAGTTTGACAGTCTCAAAGCGACCTCGGAATGTTTTTCTGACTAGAGGGTTTTGGCTCATCTGGTATCTACTACTTGTTAATTTGCTGACCGTTCACAGCTAAGGTGAGGTTATTAAACACCTGCTGCTAGAGTTCTTGGTATTTGAGGCAGTCACCTTTTCAGGCAACCTAGCGTTAAAGTAGTTTTATCGTTAACCGCTTCAGTCGTTTATTTAATACTTTTATAGGTATTTTAATCTAAAATTTATTTCTGCAATAGTTCTGTAGTTTGATCACTTCAGTAAATGTACCACTATTCCCCACTGTTTACAACTGTGGGCAGAAGACAACATTTAGGAGTCAGGAGGTTTATTTCTTTTCAGTGTTGAGTCTGATTACTGACAAAACCTTAAACAGGGGAATTTAAAGGCACAAATATGCTTCCAGTGTGCGCCACAATTTTGTTACCAGATTTTAATCATGACTAACTGCGATCGCGATTAGTAATAAGTTGTTCCATATTCAACTTGCATAATTAGGGCGGGCAAGATGCCCACCCTACAAGAGTTATGTTTAATTCGGTTATGCAAATTAGATGTTTTTCAGCTTATCAACGTAAGTTCGACAAAACTAAAAAAGAACAGTTAAGTTCTTGAGGCAAATAGGTGTTAATTGTCAATGGCTTCCCAGATATTTAACGAGCAGATGAGCCGTCGAACTCACGTTAATTTAGGTTTTGCTGCCAGCCGATAGATGAAATAATGTGACATCAGGGCAGTGAGCTGCAACGACAGGATTTTAATTAAAAAAGCCCCCTAGTGGGGGCCGATTAAGTTGTTTGCGTGGAGTCAACAACTAATAATTAATACTTACAGTAGATACAGTAATCCGAATAAAATAATCCAAATCACGTCAACGAAGTGCCAGTAGATTTCGGCTGCTTCAATGCCAAAGTGCTTTTCGCTACTGTAATGACCCGGGACGCGCGATCGCCATAACACGGCAACAATCGCCAAAACGCCGATGGTAACGTGCAATCCGTGGAAACCAGTCAAAACGTAAAATGAACTAGCAAATAAATTGGTAGTTAAACCAAATTCTAAATGGGTATATTCATATACTTGACCGATCAAGAAAGTAGCACCCATTGCAGCAGTAATTGCTAACCAGATTCGCGCACCCCGCGTATCGTTCTTCTTAATCGCAGCGTCAGCATTATGCATGACAAAACTACTAGAAATTAGATTGATGGTGTTGATTCCCGGTAGCAATAATTCTAATTCTGGAGTACCGGCTGGCGGCCATACGGGTAAGGTAGCACGGAAAGCTAAGTAGGCTCCGAACAGTCCCATAAAAATCATCCCTTCAGCAATCAGAAAGACAAACAGCCCAAACAGGCGATGGTCTGGATGTTCTTCATGATTACCAACTGCTGCTGACTCTGCGTGGTGATGATTCAGTTCGGTTTTAGCTGGGTCAATAGTTTGACTTTGCATGAATTTTTAAAGGATAAATTGGGGAGTGGGGAGTGGGGAGATAAGGGAGTGAGGGAGTGGGGGAGATGAGGGAGATTAGGAAGAAGAACTATTAATTATTGAGCAATGCCCCATGCCCCATGTCCCATACCCTGTCTATTTCCGGTCTTCGGGATTGGCGGCAACCTCTGGGTCGGGTTCTGCTCTTAAGACTGAGTTTGGACCACCAGATAAGAGTGGATTGGGATCATACAAAGGTACACCTTCTTTAGCCCTTTCCAAACCGTAGTCGTAGGGACCAGTAGCCAGTACTGGGGTTTGATCAAAATTCTCGATCGCAGGCGGTGAGGTTGTCATCCACTCTAAGGTAAGCGCCCTCCAAGGATTATTACCAGCTTTCTCGCCATACAACCAACTCCAAATTGCATTGATAATGAAGGGTAATGTCGAGACTGCCAGTATATAAGAACCATACGTGCAGATTTCGTTCAATGTGGTGAATTTAGGGTCATATTGAGCGATACGGCGATTCATGCCCATTAAACCTAGTTTGTGCATAGGTAAGAAGGTCATGTTTAAACCCACAATAGTCAAAGCAAAGTGAACCTTACCCAAAAATTCGTTCAGCATCCGTCCCGTCATTTTCGGGAACCAGTGGTAAATCGCCGCAAAAATCCCTAAAACGCTACCGCCAAATAGGACGTAGTGCAAGTGTGCAACTACAAAATAAGTGTCGTGAACGTGAATATCAAAAGGCACTGCTGCCAACATCACGCCACTAATCCCGCCAATCACAAAGGTGCCGACAAAGCCGATGGCAAATAGCATGGCGCTGTTAAGCTGGATTTTTCCACCCCACATGGTTGCTAACCAACTGAAAATTTTAATCCCCGTGGGTACGGCAATGATCATGGTGGTGATCATAAAGAACATCCGCAACCAACCGGGGACACCACTGGTAAACATGTGGTGCGCCCAGACAATTAGCCCTAAAAAGCTGATGGCGAGAGAGGAATAAGCGATCGCTTTATAGCCAAAAATCGGCTTGCGGGAATGAATGGGGATAATTTCTGAAATTCCCCCAAAGAAGGGCAAAATCATAATGTAAACGGCTGGATGGGAGTAAAACCAGAACATGTGCTGGTATACTACTGGGTCGCCACCGCCAGTTGGGTTAAAAAATGTTGTCCCGGCAATTAAGTCAAAGGAAAGTAGAATCAGACCTGCTGCTAAGACTGGGGTTGATACCAAAACCAGTGAGGAAGTGGCGAACATCGCCCAACAGAACAAGGGCATTTTGTGGATGTCCATGCTGGGGATACGCATCTTGATCAATGTTACCAGGAAATTTATCGCCCCCAAAATAGAGGATGTACCCAGCAGCAGGACACTCATAATCCAAATGCCTTCGCCCACTTGTCCTGTTACCAAACTCAGGGGAGGGTAGGAAGTCCAACCGGCATCCGGTGCATCGCCCACGGCTAAACTGGCGATCAGCAACACACCCGCAGGGGGAATCATCCAAAAGGCAACAGCATTCAGCCGAGGAAATGCCATATCTTTTGCCCCAATCATTAGGGGAATTAGATAGTTAGCAAACCCTGCCCCTGTTGGCACGATCCAAAGGAAAATCATGATCGTGGCGTGCAGCGTGAACAGACTATTGTAGACTTCTGGGGTGACAAAATCTACCTCTGGGGTTCGCAGTTCTGTGCGAACCAATTCAGCCATTACGCCACCAATGCAGTAGAAAATAAACGAAGTGACTAGGTATTGAATCCCAATCACCTTATGGTCAGTTTGAAAACCAAAGTAATCTTGCCATTTTCTGCTCCCTGGTTCATCAACAAGGGCGGGGATATTGGCAGTTTCTTGCAACTGGGTTTGTGTCATTAGTCATTAGTCACTTGTACTGAGCGTTACCGAAGTATTAGTCATTAGTCACTTGTACTGACTTGTACTGAGCGACGCGTTGCCCTGAGCTTTGCCGAAGGGTCGAAGTAGGGAAGCCGAAGTATTAGTTATTAGTCATGGGATTTTGACTAAATAACAATTGATTAATGGTGAACTTGATCGAGGATTTCTGGCTGAATTCCCATCTCTTTGGTGTAATGAGCGAGAAATTCATTTGGGGATAGATCGGCAGGGTTAACAGCAATGGCTTGATTTAGGGTTTCTTTGCTGGCAACTAGCTGTTCTTGCTGCCATTTGCCAAAGGCTTCTTCTGTCTCAACGACTACTGGCGCTCTCATCGCTCCGTGATAGGGGCCACAAAGTTCAGCACAGATTAGGACATAATCGCCTGCTTTTTTGGGTGTGAAGCGAATCTCGCTTTGTCTACCGGGGATCGCATCTTGTTTCAAGCGGAACTCTGGCACCCAGAAGGCGTGAATGACATCGTTGGCTGTCATATTGATTTTTACTTCTCGCCCGATGGGGACGTGCATTTCACCTGTAGTTATACCAGTTTCAGGATAAGTGAAAATCCAGGCATATTGTAGACCAGTGACGTTAACCCGTAATTCTGCTGGATTGCCTGTTCGATCAGGGCTGCCCCCAATTGTCGGAGCAACACTACCTACACCTGGGGCATTCCGCAGTTGGGGAATTTGGTCAGCATTGCGGACTTTTGCGGTAGCTGGATCTTGCATTGCCTGATCAGATTTTTCTTGATTGAGGTTCGGTTCGCTGCTGCCAGGAGTATCGCTTAAAGTTGCTGCGAGTGCTGCCCCTGGCATTTTCATCGATTCCTGACTCATCGGTGCTTCATGGATCGCATGGGGATCAAAGCCACCGATTTCGTTGTACACATCAAAGCTGTAAACTGAAATGCCGAAAACGATAATTGCTGGGATTGCCGTCCAGAGAATTTCTAGAGGTATATTGCCCTCAACTGGTGGCCCGTCTTCATTGTCACCTGCACGCCGACGGTATTTAAATGCAGAGTAAATTAAAATACCTTCAACCAGCAGGAATATACCTGTAGAAACGACCATCATCGTATTGAACAGACCATCCACCAAGACGGCTTCATCTGTGGCGGCTGCTGGCAACAGACCGTGATTTTGACCGTACCAAAAGCTTACTAGCGTTAGCACGATGCCAATGAGTAATGTCCAGATTGAACTTGGAATCTTCACGGCTTACTTAAATTAATTTACTATGTTATCTCGAAGCTACTCACTTACTAAGGTAGTCTAGGCTGTAAGGCATGGGGGAGAAAGGTCTGAAATTTTTATTAATTTTTTTGGCTATTTTCCTAATCTTGAGTATGAGTTTACTATCATATAACGCCAAAAATAGATGTAAATCAGGGAAAAAATTTCAGGAAAAAATTTATGATGCTTAAATTAATTCTCATAAATCGATTTCTGACATCTTGAAAAATACTTAAAGCTTCAGGCAAAACGTAGCTGGAGTGATTGAAAGTATAAGTGAGTGCCAATCTATAAACCTTTAGCCTATACGCTAGGGTGAAGATGGAACGCTAAAAGAAAATTGAAAATTTTAACAGATCCACCAAGAGCGGGCAGAAGGTATCGTTGATGAGCGAATTTGTCCTACAACAACAAAATGAAGCGGCGCTTCAGCAGCAAAAGCCCAAGGAAATGATTCGGCGCTTGGTGTGGAAAATGTGCATAGCCACCTTAATTTTGATGGCAATAGGCAGTGCCACCCGCGTCATGAATGCTGGACTTGCTTGCCCAGACTGGCCATTATGCTATGGCGAACTCGTGCCAGCCAAGCAAATGAATTTCCAAGTGTTTTTGGAATGGTTTCACAGATTGGATGCAGCTTTAATTGGTGTAAGCGCGATCGCACTCTTCGGTTTATCCTGGTGGCATCGTCGTTTCTTACCCTCTTGGCTACCTTGGACATCCACATTCGCCCTATTTTTAATCGTCTTCCAAGGCATTTTGGGGGGACTCACCGTCACCCAACTGTTGCGGTTTGATATCGTTACCGCCCACTTAGGAACGGCACTGTTGTTTTTTTCCACCCTGCTGATTATCGGCACGGCACTCACACCCTACAAGGGGACTGGAACCGTTGGGAAGTTACCTTGGGTAGGTTTAACTGCGGCTGTTCTGGTTTATTTGCAAAGTCTGCTCGGTGCTTTGGTAGGCTCTCGTTGGGCGCTACACCAATGCCTCGGCGGTTCTCAACTTTGTAGTGTAATGTACAGCCATATTGCTGGTTTAGTGCCGCCAACAATGGCAACCTTGGCGATGGTATTTATCTGTTGGCGGACACCAGCACTACATGCAGCTTTGCGACGACTGGCAAATATGGCTGGTGCGTTGTTGATCTTACAAATCTTGTTGGGAGTCGCCACTTACAAATTACATCTTCAAGTCGAGCCTCTCACCGTCTCTCACCAAGCTATAGGAGCTACTTTGCTGGGTACTTTGGTGGCTTTCACAGTTCTAGCACTGCGTGACTCAGTGAGTGCTGAGTAGGGAGTGGGGCATTGGGCATTGGGCATTGGTTCTTCTCCCTAATCTTCCCCTGCTTCCCCATTACCCCTTATCCCCAGAGGGGGGCCCCACCTTCCCCACTCCCCACTAAATAATGAAAGCCGCAACGGCGAGTATTGCGAGCCACGCAGGTGCAGAAAATCTGTGTTTTCGTTCGACTGAAAGAGCCAGCTTGAGCGGGGGCTGCATATAAGTTGTTGAAAAATAAGGAACCAAAGTCAAAATGATTGAGACTAATGTCTCTCGCCACCACGAAACATTTTTACAGGTAATTCAAAGTTACTACCAGCTAACAAAGCCGCGGATTATTCCGTTACTTTTGATTACTACGGCTGGGAGTATGTGGATTGCGGCTAAAGGAGAAGTAGACCTCTTGCTGTTGCTAGTAACTCTCACTGGTGGCACCTTGGCGGCTGCAAGCGCCCAGACGATTAACTGTGTCTATGACCGGGATATTGATTATGACATGGAGCGGACGCGTCATCGACCGATACCTTCGGGTAAGGTGCAGCCACGCGATGCTTTAATTTTTGCGATCGCACTGGCAACAATTTCTTTTACACTCCTAGCAGTATTTGCCAACCTGTTAGCCGCCCTATTAGCCTTCTCTGGCATTGTCTTTTACATTTTGGTCTACACCCACTGGCTGAAACGCCACACTACCCAAAATATCGTTGTTGGTGGGGCGGCTGGGGCAATTCCGGCGTTAGTGGGTTGGGCTGCTGTCACAGGTACATTAAGCTGGTCAGCGTGGTTAATTTTTGCTATCGTCTTTTTGTGGACACCACCCCATTTCTGGGCTTTAGCTCTGATGATTCGGGATGATTACGCAAAGGTTGGGATACCAATGCTACCTGTGGTTGAAGGTGATACGGCAACCGTGAAGCAGATTTGGTACTATACGCTGCTTACCGTAGTTGCAACCGGGTTATTGGTTTATCCCTTGGGCGCGAGTGGAATTCTTTATGCTGCGATCGCCCTAATTTTGGGAGGATTATTTATCTACAAATCTTGGCGATTGTTGCAAAATCCAGAGGATCGCACTGTCGCTAAAGAGTTGTTTCTCTATTCCATCTCCTACATGATGCTGTTGTGTGTGGGGATGGTAGTTGATAGTCTTCCCGTTACCCATAATCTAATTAATGCGGTGATCAATCAGCTGCATCTCATAATCGGCTAATTCTTAGCTGGGGATTTAAGCCAAAAGAAATCGGGTTTGGGAAAAACCCGGTTTCTCAAAGATGCGTAGGCGTAACCCAACCTAGGTATCGTTCTTGTTTTGCTACTTCTAAAGTTTTATACTGATAAATACAGCATATTGAGCTTGTCCTAAGCCGCCAATAACGTAGACAAACCTAGACTTCTATTGACAACCATCTACACCTTTAATTAGCTCATCAACAAACTCTCTAAGGCGTTCTTGCCAATCAGGAACGGCTTTTAGTTTGTCCTTAACTCCTGGTAAAACCTTAAAGCATACGGGGTCTTTATCGAACGGGTGATCGCTCGTAAAACCTAGTTCATGGCTCGGTTTAATTGGTGGCGCTCTACTCTGCATCGCTGGATTGACAGGCAGTGTGCTGGTTTTCTGGCACCAAATTGATCACATTGTGCTGGCACAAAGGTTTGGTCACATCATCCCAGGGGTCGAGCGAGTTTCAATTCCCGCGATCGCAGACACTCTGAAAATTGACTGCAAGGTGATGTTTTTCTGATTGAACAAAAAATGCCACTAAAGCAGAGGTATCCACCAAAACTTGAGCCATCAAAATCCCTGATAGAGGACATTATTAACCTGTTCGGCATGATTGGTGGCCCTTTCTGGATGGAAAGCTTCGGACAATGGGCTGAACTAGGAGAAGCTAATCTGCCAGAACAAAGTGTCGTAAATGGTTCTCAAATTTTTACAGTTTGTCTTCTGTTACCATGATAAATGAGAGCAAGAAGCCTGACTATTGAACGGGTGAACTGACATGACACCTGAACGCGAACTGAGAGTCGAAATCGCAAGAAACATCATTGATGAATGTGAAGTCCTGTTTAGCGCCCAGGCGTGGAAGTTCTATCAGCGCTCTGGTCGGGGCTACCTGTATCTCCACAAAGTCGTGAATATCCAGCATTCTGGTGGCAACGACTTTTCAATCACAGAAAGTCCATCAGCGATTGGGAGCAAGGTTCATTATGTGGCGCAAAGAAGTGAACCCTGGAAGATGATGACCCTCTCGCAAGCGGCGAAAGAACAATCGATCGAATATGTCCAACTCTTTAATGTGATTGACACCTATAAGCCCAAGGAAGAGTATGTGGTAATTGTGGGGTTTAATTACGGTTCTGATGCTTCAGAATACTGGTTTTTAAGACGACCAGAATTGCCGCCAATGAAAGCGTACACGGCGGTTCGCCATCGTCCGCAGGAATTTGGAGTGGATTCACTCTAAGGGCGAAACAACGGTTCAATATCCCCAGAACCAAACATCAATTTTCTTGCCTCTCCACCCCAAAAAGTAGGAAATGCCCCACAAGGAGCATTTATACTAAACAGTAGTTCAGAATATTGTTTCCAGTGATTGTTGATACGCCAACCGATGCGATCGCCTACTTTAATTCAATCACAGCCTAATTTTAACCAAATTTGTCTTTGGACACTAAAGCCAAAACGCCCGTTGCTATACTTTACTAACCTTCAGGAGTGTACAGTCTCAAATTACTTTTGCTAGCGTAGTGATATAGAGTTTATCGCTCCCCAGTAAGCGCCTGGAAGCAAAAGGATTAATATGGCTCATTTAAATCAGCGTCGATCGCAAAATGTCAACGGCGATTTTTATGTAGATAGTACCTGTATTGATTGTGATACCTGTCGCTGGATGACTCCTGAAGTGTTTTCTCGTGTTGATGAACAATCGGTGGTTTATCATCAACCAACGAGTCAGGCCCAAAGATTAGCAGCGCTTGAAGCACTTTTAGCTTGTCCTACTAGTTCTATTGGCACAGTTGAGAAACCAAAAGATATCAAAGTTGCTCAACAACAGTTTCCAATATTAGTAGCAGAAAATGTTTATCATTGCGGCTATCATTCGGAAAAATCTTACGGCGCTGCTAGCTATTTAATTCAACTTCCAGAAGGTAACATTTTGGTGGATTCTCCCCGCTATACGCCGCCTTTAGTCAAGCGTTTAGAAGAACTGGGGTCAATTCGTTATATGTATCTAACTCATAAGGATGATGTAGCAGATCATCAAAAGTTTGCCGAGCATTTTCAGTGCGATCGCATCCTCCACGTTGATGATATTTCTGCCGATACTCGCAATGTGGAAATACAGCCAACTGGTTCCGAACCATTTCCTTTGACTCCAGATTTATTAATTATCCCAGTTCCTGGTCACACCAAAGGACAAACTGTTCTAGTTTATAAAAATAAGTTTCTGTTCACTGGCGACCATCTCGCTTGGTCAGAAAGCTTGCACCAACTGGTTGCATTCCACGGTGCCTGCTGGTATTCTTGGTCAGAACAGACTAAATCAATGCGTAACTTGGCTAACTACTCTTTCGAGTGGGTACTACCAGGTCATGGGCGAAGGTTTCATGCTGATCGGGAAACCATGCGCCAGCAGATGCACAAATGTATTGAGTTCATGGAATCTTTGAATTGACAACCCTAGTCTTTGAAGATCGCCCAACCCTCCTTAAAAAGGGGACTTTGATTCCGCTTCCCCCCTTTTTTAAGTCGGGTTAGGGGGGATCTTCGAGTTTGAAAACAGTCTCTAGCCGCTTCTCCACTTCTGAAACTGTCTTTGCACATCGCGTTATTTTAAAGTTGAAGAAATGGTATAGCGTTTCCTAATTACATAAGGTACATCATAGCCCCCTCCTCGCTTGCTCTTAGGGGGTTGGGGGTGGGGTTCTTGTACCTCACTCAACCGATAACTGCTATAAGCCTATTTGAGATTCAGAAGTTGAAGCAGATTTTGAAGTTTGAAATTATTCCAACTCAAAACTACTGAAGTTTCAATAGTTAAATCTCCTTGTTTAAGGTTAGTAATCAAAGCAGAACCATTTTCAAGACTATAGAAAAGGTCATCTAAAAGCTGCAATTGATTTCGAGGAAGAGTATAGTAAACCTGATTATTTTCAATTCTAACCTCTTTTGGTAAAGTTCCATTGGGAAGTTTACCTCCCAAAAATGTTGTCCAACCTGCAATCAGGTAACGGTAAACTATCGATTCAGTCTCAAACTGAGGGGGTTTCAATAAGCGAAGTTCTCCTTCAAGGTAATCTTCATGAAGAGTTATTTTCTCAGGAGTAAAATGTAATTTGACTTGAATTTTATTGTACTCTATTGTCGCAAGAAGTCCTTCCTCAGAGTGTGGTTCTAAGCTTTTTAATTGCTCAACTCTAGATTCGGCTTGTTGACAGAGAAATAAAACCATTTTTTTTGTCAAAGTCAACTGTTTAGCTCCTGAACTAAACATAATGTATTCTTCTAGACTTTTTTTTAGAAATTCTCTAGACTTCTGAAACGTTGCTGTAATTTTTCCAAACATAATGCTCTGCGAGAAATATTTAGGTTTCCATTTATAAGTATTCCCGTATAATTAGCTGGAATTATCACGTTCGGACGACGATTTTTTGAAGTTGGCTTTCCAAACCTATACAAGATTTATCTTGTTATATTGTTGACTTGTCAAATTCCTGAATTGTTAAAGCCTTCCAAGGTAACGGTTCAGCGCAGGAGGAAGTCGTAAACATTGCCTAAAAATTAAAACTTATCTGGTTGACAACAGATATACTCTGAATACGCCATTTACCTAGTTGTCGAATCAAATCATACCGAACTCGCAAATTCTCTTTAGAAGAGTTTTTAAATTGACCATTTTCATATAACTGCATCGTTTCCTTCACCGTAGCTTCTACTGCACCACGATCTGCAAATAAATCAATTTTCTCTACAGATTCCACCTTCAAGCTATGGTCGTACTTGCGGTAACGGTTGTCTGACCTATCCTGTTGAGCAATCAGCCGCCATTGAGACAAAGCTGAACCAGTTAAAATCTGATCTAAATTATTAATCTGATGATTCGTCCCTAAAGCTTCGGCTTTGGTAGATAGCCAAGTCCGAATGACTTCCTCTGCCATTGCATCTGTTAAAGGACCTTCTAGTGATTGTAGTTTACTGTTTGGATCAGGAATAGATATTGGTGGTTGATTTATTTGTATAAATAACTCTGAACCACGTATAGATGGTGTCGGGAAAAACAGATTTTTTAACCATCCAAAAGTTGTTGTGGCTAACACGCAGAAAACTAATATACTCACCAAAGAAATAAACACTCTCCATACCAGCCGTGTTTTACCTTCTATGGTGTTAGCAAAGGTTCGCCGCCGCCGAGGACGACGAGGACGATTATCTGGTACACGCTCTCGGCTAGCAGATTGAGTAGGTTTTCTCCGCCTACGCTTTTGATTATTACCGGGTGGAGCAGTCTTACCTGAACCGTTTAAATGCTGATTAGTGCTTCTACTCATGCGTTCGGCAGTAGGAACCTCGGATTTTACACTCTCAGATGAATTCCATCTCAGTGGTGATAAGTTTGAATATTCAGGTGTTTCTCTTGTTGGTGTTTCTGGCAAATCTAAGTCAGGTGTTCTGCTGTGATTAAATTTCCCTGAACTCCTAGTTGAATTGTTGGGGAAAGGGGGATTATTTCTCTGGGGCTGGGGAAAATACTGGGGGTTAATTATAGCCCATTCATTAGTTGTTTCTGCATCCGTTGGCAGTGCTTCTAAATAAGCTTGCACCTGTTGGTTAGCAAAGTAATCTTTTAGGAAAGCTTGCTGGTTTGCTAAATCTCGAAAATGTGGAAATACTTCGTGTTGCAACCACTGTTCTGTATATAGACACAGCCCTGGTAACAAATCTGGAGAGTCCTGAGATTTTTCCCGAATAAAAGCTAAAGCTTCGTACTCCTGACTAAGTTCTAAAACACGAGTTGCTTCTTCAGTCTGTCCCAAGAGTAACGCACATAGCGACTGTTCTAAATGTACATCTTGGCGCTTGCCCAGACGCATGAGCATTTGCCTTGCTTGACGAATTAAAGCAGGTTGACGTTGAGCAAATCCCCGTGCTATCAAGGCATAAACAGCTAAGTAAGTGGCAACAGCAGAAGGACGTTTGCTTTGGGCTTCAAATAACTTATGCTGCTCTGCGACTGTTAAGTGGTTGCGTAACTGCTGGATAAATCGCAGAAAGTCATCTATATTTAAACCAGAGTCATCATTGTTCGTGCCATCAATCCCACCACGATCTTCTAAGAGGTTTTGCAATAATTCCAAGCCTTGGCGTCGTTCGGCAGTCTTCTCTTGAGGTAGTGCCAGCAACTCCAAAATTCGGTATGGTCGCAATTTGTAAAGATCCGCCTGAATTTCCGCCTGTACACTAGAGAACAACCCTTCGCGGGCTAGCAGTTCTTGACCAGTTTCTAGGGAGATGGCAGCATTTTCATAGTGGCCTTGCTGCCACTGTTCCCGACCTAATTCTAGACAGGCAAAGGCAACAGTGAGAACAACATCGGGATGTTCAGCACTTTGATGTATTTCTTCGTCTGCTAAATTATGGCCTTTTCTTGCACTTGTAGCACTATTTTTATTTACCAGATAGGGACGACCTAGTTTGAGTACAAGTTCGTATTCACCCAACTCTTGCAAAATTAATAAAGCGCCAACTAATTCCTCTTGGGTAATTTCGATGCCCAGACTCTGGGTGTCAGTACCCCTTTTGGTACTTTCTGTGCGATTTTCCAGTGCTACTGCGGCAGCAGCAAGGTTATCAGGATCATAGGCGTGGGCAAGATAAAGCTGATCGTAAGTACTGCGTTGTTTTGGATCTGATAAAACCACGTAAGCTTCTTCTATTAGTTGTTTACGAGAAGAAATTGCAGCCTGAGAATACTCACGTCGTGGCAATTGGACAATGCGATCGCTATATGCCTGTAGCAATTGTTCATCACTTGCCGCTAACGGTAGTCCTAAAATTCGGTAGTAATCTAGCGGAATTCGCACAGCCTACTTCCCCTGCACCGTGATCAACATAATTCACCTAGAGCGTTCCAGGACTGTAAAACCGTGCCATAATGCCGTGTAAAATTTACTCTCTAAGTGTATATTGCAACAACTTGTTTTGTACCTTTACGAAATTTTGAGTCATGTTCTAGTACAAATTTTTTACTTTCGCCTAGAAAGCCTCACTCTTTTGTCTTAATTCTTAGTATTTTTGTTTAACACAACTATTATCAGCCTTCGATAGCACAAACCACAACCACCGCTTTTAGTGACGGCATAAATGTTGTGGCTGCAAGAATCTATTGATGATTGATTTTTTCGGGACTTTCCCAGTAGGCAGTCACTAAAATACCACTATTGGGGGTTGACTCTGATAACATGAGAAAAGAATCATATCATAATTAACATTTAATTACAATTACCTATTTGGGTATAGATATTTGGGTCTTTTTTTTAAATTGTTAATGGATATGCAGAAAGTAGTCTATCTTGATTGCTAGTCTATGAAAGGGAATAGTGAGAGAGAAAACCCAAAGCGGCAGATATTGCCTTCTTTGCGTCAAATTCTCACGGGGCATGGGCTGAAAAGTTAAAAATCAAAAATTAAAAATTTAGGTATTCCCTAAGACCTTTTTTGGTGCATAAATAAAGTTTGATTGTTGAGTCTTACAAACGCTAGCCTGTTAAAAGCTGAGTTGTTATCAGACCAACTTATTTAAGGAACAGGCGATCGCTGGTAGACAAAAGCAATAAATCCAAGCGGTGTTGTAGGAATAAAATCAAACTGCCTACCGAAGGTGGACGGCTGCGCGGGTTCTTCCTTGAGAAGATAAAGATCGCAAGACCAGAGACGCTGTGTAAGACTCAGACCGGATTTGGTTCCGGGTATTCAGCAATGAATACACAAGGGCAGAGCAACGGCCAATCAGACGCTACGCGTAGCGTCTTTAAAACAGAAGCCTACACTAATACGAAGTATAAAGTGTAGGTACTTGATGACGATAACTTTAAGTTGTACAACACGAATACTCAAAAATAATGGTTCAAGAGCGTACTTTACCCACATTTAATCCTGCTACTACGCACATTACTAAGGAAGAAGCCTTACGGTTGTATGAGGACATGGTTTTAGGGCGCTTGTTTGAAGACAAGTGCGCTGAAATGTACTATAGGGGAAAAATGTTTGGTTTTGTCCATTTGTACAACGGTCAAGAAGCCGTTTGCAGTGGTGTTGTGCAGTCAATGCGACCGGGTGAAGATTTCGTTTGTAGTACCTACCGCGACCACGTTCATGCTCTGAGTGCGGGTGTACCAGCAAAGGAGGTAATGGCAGAATTATTTGGCAAAGCCACAGGTTGCAGCAAAGGGCGTGGTGGTTCCATGCATATGTTTTCTGCCAAACATCGCTTGCTGGGTGGCTATGCTTTTGTGGCTGAGGGAATTCCTGTGGCGGCTGGAGCGGCTTTTCAAAGCAAATACCGCCGGGAAGTGCTAGGAGATAAAAATGCTGACCAAGTGACAGCTTGCTTTTTTGGCGACGGTGCAGCTAATAATGGTCAGTTTTTTGAGACACTAAATATGGCAGCCCTATGGAAACTGCCAATTCTGTTTGTAGTCGAAAATAATAAGTGGGCCATTGGTATGTCTCACGAGCGAGCGACTTCCCAACCAGAGATTTATAAAAAAGCCAGTGTATTTAACATGGTGGGCGTGGAAGTAGATGGCATGGATGTTCTAGCAGTACGAGCCGTGGCTCAAGAAGCTGTAGCCCGTGCCCGTGCAGGTGAAGGGCCAACATTAATTGAAGCACTTACCTACCGCTTCCGGGGTCACTCCTTGGCAGATCCTGATGAAATGCGAAGCAAGGCGGAGAAAGAATTTTGGTTCGCCCGTGACCCAATTAAGAAGTTAGCAGCTTATTTGCTGGAGCAAAATCTGGCGGATGAGGGAGAGATTAAAGCTATTGACCGTAAAATTCAGGATGTAATCGATGAGGCCGTTAAGTTCGCCGAAAGCAGCCCAGAACCAGACCCCAGCGAATTATATCGTTTCGTGTTTGCAGAAGACGAATAACTAAAGTTAGGAGTTAGGAGTTAACAATTCATAACTCCTAACTCCTAACTATCCCTATACCCAGGACTAAATTTGTGTTTAGCATTGCAGTTCAACAGCAACAATACAAGACCTACATTCTTTCTGACGAAGCCGCTGGTTCTCAATTGGAAGTCGTACCAGAACGCGGTGGTATCATCACCCGTTGGCGCATTCAAGGGCAAGAAATTTTCTACCTGGACACTGAACGCTTTACTCATCCTGATTTGAGCGTCAGAGGTGGGAATCCAATTTTGTTTCCTATTTGTGGCAATCTGCCAGATAATACCTATACTCATAATGGGCAACAGTATACTCTCAAACAACACGGTTTTGCCCGTGAATTACCGTGGTCAGTAACAGAACAAAAGACTGGAGATAAAGCTAGTCTGACTGTTGTTCTTAATAGCAACGAGCAAACTAAGGCAGTTTATCCTTTTGATTTTCAGCTGGCTTTCACCTACGAACTTCAAGGTAATACCTTAAAAGTCCGCCAGCAGTATAAAAACTTGTCATCCACACCAATGCCCTTTTCGGCTGGTTTCCATCCCTACTTTCTGTGTGGTGATAAAACTCAGCTAGAGCTTGAAATTCCCTCTAAGCAGTATCAAGACAATCAAACTAAGGAAATTCACTCTTTTGACGGCAATTTCGACTTTAACCGTGATGAAATTGATTTTGCCTTTGGACAGCTAACGAGTCAATCGGCTACTGCGATCGATCGCAGCCGTCAGTTAAAACTCACTTTGGATTATGATCATTTCTCTACCTGGCTGGTATTTTGGACAGTCAAAGGCAAAGAATTCTACTGTCTAGAACCGTGGAGTGCCACCCGTAACTCTCTCAATACTGGTGAAAACCTGACTGTGTTAGAACGAGGAGCCAGCTACACGTCATCTGTGGGGTTGACGGCAGATTTTTTCTAAATCGCTTTACATAATCTACAGATGTTTATGCTATGATGGCAAAGTTGCGAAATGCAGCGAAAGGGTCGCTAACTCAACGGTAGAGTACTCGGCTTTTAACCGATTAGTTCCGGGTTCGAATCCCGGGCGACCCATATAAAAGGAAAAAATTCTTGCAAAGTCTTTGAGGATAAAAGGCGAGGCTAGCTATATTGCTATCAAGAAAATTTGTGAATGCGATCGCTCTGGGGAATAAAAAATTTTCGGATGAGCGAAGCTAAAAGTCGAATTAGTTGACGTTTATTGCGGAGATACCGAAGATGTGACCGGTGCTGACGATTTTTATCTCGTCGGTGGTTTGGTAGGAGGAGGAATCACTAAGCCAATTCTGACAACTCCGATTAAAATCAATGATAAGCAAAAGAAATCTTTCAAACCAGACCAAGCCGTTTTATTTGAGGGCGAAATCCCACAAGGACAAAGCGTCAAAGGCGGACTAAAAGCTTACGACGAAGATGCTGGAAAAGACTGGGCTAAGTACGGTAACACAGTTCAAAAAATTAGTACGGCTATTTCAGGTGCTATAGCAGCAACAGGCCCACAAGGAGCTATTGCGGGAACGGTACTAAAAGCAGCTACAACCGGGGTAGGCATTCTCCATACTATTGATAAAGATGACTTACTCGGTTCTACCGAATTAGAAATTTCCTCCACAGGACCCTCCCGTGAAGAGCGAGCCTGGGTAATATCCAAAAAAGACGGTATAGGCTGGTCTACCTGGGACTACACACTTACCTATCGTATTACCCGTTCCTAGAGGACTGATTAATATCAGTACAATCGGCTGATCTCTTAGAGTGCGTTAGGAAGAAAGCTAACGCACCTTCTTAAGTATCTATGCAATGTTTACAATGGGCTACGCCTATGCTCTTTTTATAGCGTTTCTCAATCTAGTGAGGTACGTTTTTAAAGCTACTTGTTTTGATATAAAAGGTTCGTGTGTACTTCAGTAGCCTGAGAAACGCTATAATTGCAGTCAGTGCGATGTCTACGACGGGCTATGACGCTCGTTCGCCCTTGGCGTCTCCCAAGGGGAGACGCCAAGGGCGAACGCTTCGCTATCGGCATCGCGACTTGATGGTAAAATATTCAGAGGATTTGTCAAAACTTAATGCCTTAAGGTTGAAGCGATCGCTTTGAGATCACCATTTTGGATAGTGCGCTACCAAAACTAGTAGTTGTAGGGTAGCTAAATGTACAGCAATACAGAGCAAGTATGGGGCATAGTACAACAGTTGAGAGCGAGTATAGGTCATATTTATAGTAACTATGGTGTAAAGTTTTTCAACATAGACACACGACACTAGTTATAATTTCCTATAAGTTGAAAAAACTCTTAAGATTTAGCGTGATTATAACGCTTCTCTCATACCAACTAGCTAACAACCACATTAGGAGGACTATCTATGGCGCTTGTACCACTGCGGCTGCTGTTGGATCACGCAGCTGAAAACGGTTACGGCATCCCAGCTTTCAACGTTAACAATTTGGAGCAGATTCAGGCGATCTTGAAAGCTGCTGTCGAGACAGATAGCCCCGTAATTTTGCAAGCTTCACGCGGCGCTCGTGCTTATGCTGGAGAAAACTTTCTCCGCCACCTGATTTTGGCAGCCGTAGAAACCTATCCTCACATTCCCATTGTCATGCACCAAGATCATGGGAATGCTCCTGCTACTTGCTACTCAGCAATTAAGAACAACTTCACCAGCGTGATGATGGATGGTTCTTTAGAAGCTGATGCTAAAACCCCCGCTAGCTTCGAGTACAACGTTAATGTTACCCGCGAAGTTGTAAATGTAGCTCATGCTTTGGGTGTCAGCGTTGAAGGTGAACTCGGTTGTTTGGGTTCTCTAGAAACTGGTGCTGGTGAAGCTGAAGATGGTCACGGCTTTGAAGGTACACTTGACCACTCTCAACTATTAACTGACCCTGATGAAGCTGTTGACTTCGTAGAAGCAACCCAAGTAGATGCCTTGGCTGTTGCCATTGGCACAAGCCACGGTGCTTACAAGTTTACCCGCAAACCGACTGGCGAAATTTTAGCCATCAGCCGCATTGAAGAAATTCACCGCCGTTTGCCCAACACCCACTTGGTAATGCACGGTTCTTCTTCTGTACCTGAAGATTTGCTGGCACTGATTAACCAGTATGGTGGTGCAATTCCTGAAACCTACGGCGTACCTGTAGAAGAAATCCAAAAAGGCATTAAGAGCGGTGTACGTAAGGTAAATATTGACACCGATAACCGTTTAGCTATTACGGCTGCTGTACGTGAAGCTTTGGCTAAAAAACCAGAGGAGTTTGACCCCCGTCACTTCCTCAAGCCTTCTATTACATATATGCAGAGGGTTTGTGCTGAACGCTATCAGCAATTTGGCACGGCTGGCAATGCAAGCAAGATTAAGCAAGTTTCTTTGGAAGATTTTGCTGCTAAGTATGCGAAAGGTGAACTCAACGTTGTTACCAAGACAGCTGCTAAAGTTTAATTTTGACAGCAAATAAATAGTAGCACTGTGCTACTATACTTCTAAAAGACTGAGGATTCTTATATTGGCATAAACCGGGCGGTTACCCGGTTTTTTGTTTTATTCCCAGGTAATAGGCATGGGGCAATTCAATTTTGGATTTTGGATTGACGATAGCCGAGCGTCTTTTGGATTAAATTTCAATCTAAAATCCAAAATCTAAAATCTAAAATTCTTACTCCCTCATCTCCCTCATCCCGAGCGCCTAAAATACCCGATGTTGTAAAGAAGGCATTTGACGGCGGACTTGTTCGAGCCTAGTGGGGTTGATTTGGGCGATCGCAATTCCCGGTTT
>NZ_JBTYKD010000410.1:0-8571 GCF_054880495.1 Nostoc sp. | reverse complement strand
TAAGGATAATAAGCTGTTATAGACCTCTTGCATAATTATTTTGTGGTATGGTTAAGAGTTTTAGAAAAAATCCATATCAGAATCTATACAGAGAATTTTTGTTACCTCATTGGGATGTCTGATAGAGATAGAAAGCAAATTTTTAAAACGCCCTATTGTACCATAATTTATTTTTGCAACAGGTCTTATGTATACAACTTGCACAATCAGGGCGGGCAAGCTCAGTACAAGTCAGTCGAACGCTGCCCACCCCACAACCATGTTGAAAAAATATTAGTGCAAATTAAAGGCGCAACAGCTTAGTAGGTTGGGTTGAACGAAGTGAAACCCAACAAGAGTTTTTCCCATAACTACCTTCATTTCAAATCTAGTAAACCTTCTTCTTTCAATTTAGGATTGAAGCGAATTTGCATTTGCAAACCACGCACCTCTATCAATTGCGTTGAAATTTCTGCTTCTACTCTCCGTGCCACATTTTTAATAATTTTTACCTGTGCTAATTCATCATTAGCTGGATTTTGATAATTTGCCTGTTCTTCAGGTGTCATTATCACTTTGACATCAATGAGATGAGTCCATTTTTCCTTATTATTTCCATTTCCCCAAGGCACACTGCCATTTTCCGCAATCCAAGCATTTTCAGTATTTTCTAAAATTGTGCGACTAGGACGTTCAATAGTTTGAACTTTTACCCAATAGCATTGCTGTGGCTGACGGACTAAATGCTGCTTCAGGCTGAGATAAACATCACGGGAGTATCCGACAAATTGAAGTACTTTTTCTTGGTCAAAGATAGCATATACCCCGATTTTACTCTGAAATTGTTCAGGTAACTGACCGCGATCGTCAATGTAAGGAATGTATTCCAGGGATGCCAAAGAAGAAAGATTCGTTTCAAGAGCCATACATCAAATATCAAACTTACTATTTGCCTTCAGAATTGAGAATTGCTAATTAGGAAAAAATTATCTTCAAAATTACCCATTACCAAATTTTTGGTAAATTGCACAAAGGCGACTGGGTTTAAAAATCTTAGCACTAAACATGAAATTTGGTGGGACATTGATGATGGCATATTCATCAGATTCATGATATTTTTCAAATTCTGCTGGCATTCCTTTAGTGGTAGTTAAGCTGTAAGGAACTGGTTGGAAAAGTAATTCTGTAAATTTAATTTGCTCACACTGCAACTGTTGACAAATTTGGTTTAAGAAAGCAACGCTTGTCAATAAATCGAATAGAGTTTCTTGAGCTTGTGCTTCAAGAGTGAAACTGCTATCAAAGTTCTGGACGATTTTAAGGGGCATTTTCTGTATAGGTAGTTATTAAGGATTAAGTGATCATAGAAAATAGGTAACATATTGCACATGGTCATCAAAAACTGCTAGTCTACAAAGACTACCTTTTTATGCAGATGAGCTTTGTAAAAAATCACCACTTTCAGATCAGCCTATTGGATTGTAGGACTTCTGTTAGCCACAGGAGGAAGCTGTCATGATTAAGAATCGTGAAGTTTAGCAGATTTTCAGAGATAGGCGATTTCTGCTTAACGCTATGCTGACAAACTCCAGATATAACGCCATAATCCGAAAGCGATGCCTAGGGAGAGCTGTTGGGTAAACTGTTATGTATACAACTTGTACAATCAGGGCGGGCAAGATGCCCACCCCACAACCATGTTGAAAAAATATTAGTGCAAATTAAAGGCGCAACAGCTTAACGCACTTACCACACTAGCCCCCACCTCTCTAAAAATGATTTTCACACAACAAAAATGAGTGGATAATCGTGATCTAAACCACAACTATCCACTCAAAGTTTACTAAATCCGGGTTATTAGAAAAAGCGTAATTAGATTATTGAAATTTGAGAAAATTCAAATCAATTAACGTGACTCAGTTCCCTGATTGGGGCTACCTGCTACAGGATCTTCGCCTGGTGCTTCTGGTGTAGCAGTGGGTTTAGCATCACTCTGTTCAGCATCACCAGTTTTGCGGATACTTTCGTCGATAGGGGTTTGGTAGCCACCAGAAGCAGTAGGCGTACTTTCTTGATTATTAGGTTTTTGTTTTTCTTGTTCAGCCATGATTACATCCCTAATCATTTATTCTTGGCATTATTTTAAGAAAATTTGGGGTTTGAGTGTATCTATCCAGAATCTAGTTATGGCTGATTCGCTCCTCTATCGGAAGTATTGTTTCTTACTACTCATGTATGCTGACAAAAATCCCTAAATATGGAATTTGTTAAGTTGAAAACGCTTGCTGTGCTTAAGGGAGAACTTGGAACGGGTTTGATGTCGAAGTTGCTTTATTGATAGTTGACAGGAAATGGCAAATGAGGTATTTAAATGCGATGCCGAAGGTGGTCACTGACTTGTGCCGAGCGCAGTCGAGGTAGCTTGCCGTACCCTTCGGGAAGCAAGCTACGCGGAGCGTCTCGTAGAGAAGTGCGGGCAAAGCCTACGCAATCTGGTAGCTTGTGGACAGCTACGCAATTTCTCAGGGGCACAAGAACTTGGTAGTTTGGTGGTTGCATCAGCTTGGAGAGGTCGCGGTTTGGCTACTTTGCTAACGCAGCATTTGATTAAGACAGCAACACAGCCACTTTATCTGGAATGTTTAGGTCAGCGACTGGCGCAGTTTTAGAGTTGCTTTGGTTTTGTGCCAATATCTTTTGAAGACTTGCCACAATTTCCTCAGACAAGTGGCTTGTCTACGCTCAAGGAGAATATTTAGATTCTCGCAATTGGCTAAAAGGCTGCTTAGAGTTAGGTTTTTGTCTTACAGCTATTTTCAGGTAAATAGACCACGCGGTAAGGGCACAGCAGTGCTGTGCCCCTACAACAGATGTGGTTCAAATACATGATTTCTGCTGTAAGTTGTTTTAGCTGAAACAGCAATTCATCCCACGTCTCACTCTTAGGAGCTCAGGTCAGTGTAGGTAGTTCACTTCGTCGAAGTCACCTTAAAAAGGAGAGAATTAAAGCAAGCCTTTTTAAGGGGAGTGTTATCCATCAATCCAACGGAGGTTTAGCAAAAATCGTTAGTAAGACTGGTCCTAGTAAATAGTGGTGATTCAAACACAATAATCCGCCAGAGGACCCAAGGAGTTGACGTTGATTAGGGCTGTAGAGTCTAATTCCCCGCGGAGAGACTGGCAAGAATTGAGGTTCTGTCTCTTTTTTGGAGGTAATGTCAACCAAATAAAAGCGTCCACCGGGAGAAAGTACTCGTGCTATTTCACTAACTACTTGTTTAGGTTCCAAATAGTGCAAAAAGCTGATAGTGCTGAAAACGGCATCAAATTGACCATCAGCAAAGGGAAGAGACTCAGCTTTGCCCTCAATATAAATTAAACGTGGACGGTGACGGTTGCTCTGTCTTGCTACCCGCAACATATTAGCAGATAAATCTAATCCGGTGGCTCGCAGGTCGGGAAATTGAGTAGCAAGGCGCTCAAGTAAACGTCCAGTACCACAGCCGATATCAAGTACATTTGCTGGCTTTGGTAAATCGACGTACTGTAACAACCGTTTGTGAACGGCTCGATAAAACACTGAAGGAAAGAGCCAGTCATAACTTGGTGCCCATCGGTCAAAAAGTAGCTTTTTGTTACTGAAAAAGTCATAAGTCATTAGTTTTCGCAGTTTCCCGGAAGCTTGATGCTTTTTTAGGGTAAGTTTAGCTGCGCCTCCAAGAAGTTGGTTAACAACACAAGTTAACTATAGCGGTTCTAAATTGTTTGTAATACTCGGCTTTTGTACGGTTATACGATTTCTGTTTGAAGATGCGCCGATAGGACTGATGCAAAACTATACACTGTAGGGGCAATACCCTGTGGGAAGCTAAAGCTACATGAATTGCCCCTACGTGAAAAATCACTCTTTTTGGCTATTGTTTGCGTAAGTCCTGTTTGATCAAGCAGCGATCGCTAATTGCAGACTTACGGTTGTTACTTACTCAGATTTCTACTAAGCTAGCGTACACCTAATTAGATGTTTGGCTATTCAGTAGCTAGCACCTCAATCAGGTGTTTCCTTTCCAGACCTGAGAGTTGCTTACCGTACCTTGCTGAAATCATTAACATCATCATGACGCATATCTTACTGGTTGAAGATGATGTCAAACTGGCACGATTTGTCGAATTGGAATTGAATTATAAAGGCTATCAAGTCAGTATTGCCTACGATGGATTAACTGGACTCACCGCAGCGCGTAAGCTACATCTAGATTTAGTAATTTTGGACTGGATCTTGCCGGGTTTGTCGGGGTTGGAAATTTGCCGTCGCCTGCGAAGTATTAGTGATCAAGTGCCGATAATCTTATTAACCGTTAAAGATGAAGTGAGCGATCGCATTGCAGGCTTAGACGCTGGTGCTGATGATTACCTCGTTAAACCCTTCAGCGTTGATGAATTATTAGCCAGAGTCCGCACCCACCTGCGAAGAAGCCAGCAAGCAAACGGTACAGATATTTTAGAATTTGAAGACTTGAGTTGAAATCGTCGCACGCGGAAAGTCTACCGAGATCATCGGTTAATTCAGTTAACTGCTAAGGAATTTGATTTACACCTTGGATGATTAAGTCTAGATTAACGCAGATGCCCCAAAGTCTCTTGTTTTATGAAGATTTGGGGTTTTTGCTGAGATTGCCAAAAACTCATCCAACTCGGAGTTTTAATTAGACTAGGATGCACAAAAGTATGATCATCTAATATCTAAAATGGCATGACCTATCTAGAAACAGCAGCGCAATTCTACCGCGAAGTTGCCCAAACCCCGCAACTTGGACTTTGTTGTGTGCAAAGTACACCCCTGCAACTACCAGGATTAAAAATTCCTTTGTTAATGCAGGAAATGAATTATGGTTGTGGCACCACTGTTCACCCCACCGAACTAGGAAATCAACCAACTGTGCTGTATGTGGGCGTTGGCGGTGGCTTAGAAGCGTTGCAATTTGCTTATTTTTCCCGCCATGCAGGTGCTGTAATTGCCGTTGAACCAGTTGCAGCCATGCGGTCAGCCGCAGCACGTAATCTAGAAATTGCTGCTCAAGAAAACCCCTGGTTTGACATCAGTTTTGTAGAAATCCGTGAAGGCGATGCTTTTAACTTACCCGTTGCTGATGCTAGCGTCGATATCGTGGCGCAAAATTGCCTTTTCAATATCTTTGAACCAGAAGATTTAACCCGTGCTTTAAAAGCAGCCTATCGGGTATTAAAACCAGGCGGACGCTTGCAGATGAGCGATCCAATTGCCACTAGTCCAATTCCAGCACATCTTCAACAAGATGAACGACTCAGAGCTATGTGTTTATCAGGCGCATTCACCTATCAAGAGTATACTGAACGGATTATAAATGCTGGCTTTGGTCAAGTTGAAATTCGCGCCCGTCGTCCTTATCGTCTTCTAGATTCCCAAACTTATAATTTAGAAGAACACTTACTTTTAGAAAGCCTGGATTCTGTATCTTTTAAAGTTGCTATTCCCGAAGATGGTGCTTGCATTTTCACTGGTAAAACAGCAATTTACGCTGGTTTGGAACCCTGCTTTGACGATTCAGTAGGTCATCTACTCCAGCGAGGTATTCCCGCAGCAGTGTGTGATAAAACTGCTGCTAAACTTGCGGCTATAAAGCCATCAGAAATAATTGTGACCAATTCAACCTGGCACTATAGCGGTGGTGGTTGCTGTTAATTTATAAGCCCCAAGATGTTGTTAATTAGTCTATTTTTAGCTACGCTTTTTTTGGCATATTCAAATGGTGCAAATGACAATTTCCAAGGGGTAGCAACGCTGTTTGGTAGCAGAACTACCAGCTATCAAACAGCAATTTTATGGGCAACTTTTACAACTTTGGCTGGTGCGGTAGCTGCGACTTTTTTAGCAAGTACACTAGTTAAAAACTTCTCTGGGAAAGGACTATTGCCGGATGCGATCGCCAATACCCCAGAGTTTCATATAGCAGTAGCGATCGCAGCTGGTTTAACTGTACTCATAGCCGCCCTCATGGGGTTTCCCATTTCCACAACTCACAGTTTAGCAGGTGCTATTATTGGCCCTGGATTAGTTGCGATCGGACTCAAAGTTAATTTTACCGCTTTGGGAACTTCCTTTATTTTGCCTCTATTACTCAGTCCAATTATTGCTATTTCCTTGGGAGCAGTAATTTACAGTTTATCTAACTATATCAATTCTAAATTTAAGCTACCAGTCAATCAGAAAATGATTGATACTTGCCATTTTATCAGCGCTGGAATTATCAGTTTTGCTAGAGGATTAAATGACACTCCTAAGATTGTTTCACTCATTTTGATTATTGAGTATTTCTCGATTCGGGGAGGAATGATCACAATAGCGATCGCAATGGCACTTGGCGGTTTACTCAACTCCCAAAAAGTTGCTATCACCATGAGTACAAAAATTACCTCAATGAATCATCCTCAAGGGTTATCAGCAAATATAGTAACTGGAGTTCTGGTGATTGCAGCTAGTCTGTTTGGGCTGCCAGTTTCTACTACTTATGTTTCAGTCGCTTCGATTTTTGGAGTAGGAGTAATTGCTAAAAAAGTGAATATGTGGGTTTTTTATCAGATAGTATTATCATGGCTTTTAACTTTACCTACTGCTGCAATTATTAGTGGAATAACCTACAGATTATTGCAAGCTTAGAAAAGTTTAAATATATTTGTTTGTGCTATATTTAATATCAATTCTGTATGAAGATGCGCTAAAACATTATTTAAGTGCAAGAAAGAAAGAAAAACGAACCGCATACTCCTACGTCCAAGCAAGCTAAGTAGGAAGGCACAATTAAATATAAGATAAAACCTCACCCTCAATCCCTCTCCGTGAGTTCGGAGAGGGAAGCCGGAGGCAGAGTAAGGTTTTATATTTAATTTGACCCACTTACTTACGCGCAGTGTCTCATAGAGAAGGACGCAAAGAAAGAAGTTAAACCCGGATTTCTCACCACATCTCTCAAAACCTTGTGCTCTTGAGCAGGGGAGCAGGGGAGCAGGGGAGAGATTTGTACAAGTTCTTTCCCCTCTGCCCCTCTGCCCCTCTGCCCCTCTGCCCCTCTGCATTTCAAGCTTGTGAGAAATGCGGGTTAAAATGGTTTGGCGCAGCCTCACAAAGAAATGGTATAGCGTTTATTAGTCAGATGAGGTAGATCATAGCCCCCTCCTCGCTTGCTCTTAGGGGGTTGGGGGTGGGGTTCTTGTACCTCACAAAAACCGAGAACCGCTATATAAGGAATAGTAACTAATGCCAACTCAACCAAAAGTTATCCTAAATACAGCAGTCACAGCTTTTAAAAATAAACTCAGTTTACCTTTGACAAAAACAGGAATTACTGTTTTACAAATTAATCTAGGTAAGCGTTGTAACCTTGCCTGTACACATTGTCATGTCGAAGCCAGCCCAAAACGTATAGAAGAACTTTCTCCTAAAATTTGCGAACAATTGATTTCGCTAATTCACAAATTCCCCGAAATTCAAATTGTGGATTTGACAGGTGGCGCACCAGAAATGAATTATGGATTTAAGCCACTGGTAGAAGCAGCAAAAGCAACTGGTAAACAAGTGATTGTCCGGTCTAATTTGACCATTTATTTTGAAGATGGATTTGGTGATTTACCAGAATACTTTGCTCAATACCAAGTAAGAATCGTGGCTTCCCTGCCCTGCTACCTAGCAGATAATGTTGATAAAATGCGCGGTGCTGGTGTTTTTGATAGTTCAGTCAAAGCTTTGCAGTGGCTTAACCAACTCGGCTATGGTAAAGAGCCAAATTTAACTTTGGACTTAGTATTTAATCCTCAGTTACCCAGCGATGAAAAATTTTCCTTAGCTCCCGAACAGACTAACCTAGAACAAGATTACAAAATGTTCTTACAAGAACATTTTAACATTGTGTTTAACAACCTCTTCACCATTACTAACTTACCAGTTGGTAGAACAAAAATGCATTTAGAACGGAGAAAACTGTACAGCAGCTATTTGCAGTTTTTGGAGTCGCATTTTAATTCCAGCACACTTGAACATTTAATGTGTCGTGATCAACTTTCAATTGACTATCTGGGCAATGTATATGATTGTGACTTTAACCAAATGATGAATTTGCCTGCGAAAAACCGCAATGGTAAAACCTTGACAGTTAGCAACCTCTTAGAAGCTGGCAGTTTAGACGTGATTAGTGAAATACAAACTGCTGCTTATTGTTATGGTTGTACTGCTGGGTGTGGTTCTAGTTGTGGTGGTGCTTTGCTTGAAAGTTAGCTAAAGGATTAAAGTTAGAAGCGGTCGGATTTTGAATTCATCCTTGAGACTAACTTCTTTCTAACAAACCTGCACATTCAAAGCTGGTAAAAGGATTGGGAGTTTTTGACTCACCGGATTTATATCTGAGAGTGCGATTTTCCCTCAAAAATAGCTTTGTGTCCACCCTCTTGCGCTAAAGTTGCGTAAGTCCTAGTAGTTCATGTCATTAATTCTGATGTGTTGCGCCGGAGCGTTATATAATAACGGTGTGTCCACATATCGGGACACGAGTGTCGGTGCGATCG
>NZ_JBTYKD010000409.1:0-3840 GCF_054880495.1 Nostoc sp. | reverse complement strand
CTCAAGTTGCGCGAGAACTTGAGCATCCACTATTATTAGATTCATAGTTTGACCTTTTAAATCGGGTTTACAAAGGGCGATCGCAACTTCTTGGCCGGAGAGCGATCGCCTTTTGCTAAAGCTAGTTTATCAACTAGCAGTTTACTAAGTCAACCGTTAAGCGACGTGATTCTGCAAAATTGCCAAAAGTTCAGAGGGGTCAAGGTATACAGAGGGGAATAACCTTTTGAAGTCCACCCCCAGAGCATTGCAGATAGCCAAAATTAATTCAGTTGAGACAGCTTCGGCTTTTCCTGCTTCTAGTTTGTGGATGTACTGATAGGTGCAAGTCAACCCATTTTGGCTAACTTTATCAGCTAGTGTCCGCATAGAAACATCACCACGCAAGGATTGTAGGCGTTTTCCCAGGGAAGGACTCCATTTGAGCCTGTCAACACAGTCTAGAGAAATCATAAGTTTAGTCTTGTCATTCTTACTCATATTGTAATCTCTCAGTTGACATAAAACCCCTTGCTGACTACTATGAGTTTAAAGTTTTCACAAAAGATTGTTGCGGCATCATTATTATTAATTGTGTCGCTCATTCTTGCTGCATAGTTCACACGGACATCGCTCAAAAGCGATGGCAGTTCTGAGGGGGCGATGGCTACGCCCGCCGCAGGCATCGCTTTTAATGATGATACAAAACTTGATATTTCGTCCTGTCATTGCCGAGAAATTGGGGGCACATCGGCTTACTGACCCAATTATGGCAACTTTAGTTTTAGAACAGTTGCGGCTTTGGCATGATTTGGGCAATGGCTTTTTAGATGCAGACGGTAATTTATGGCTACACAAGAGCGTTGACGACTGGGAAAAGACGGCGGGTGCATCATTTAACCCGTGGAAAGTTAAATCAATTCTGTATATCCCCGTAATGGCAGCGTTAAAAAGCCCTGTAGCTACTTGATGAAGATTGTTGACCAAATCAAAACTGAACGTCTCTAAGAGAATATAACGACCAAGAACTAAAGGTTAGCTATAATCACCAATTAAATCATGACTATAGTCATAAATAATCTATGACGTTTGGGTCATGTTCTTTTTGTTAGTCTACTGTAATTTGATTTGTGTAGTAAACCTTTCGTATTTAATAGAAGTCATATATTTGCCTTCTTCAGATGAGTTAAGTGAGCAACAGCTAGTTGAGCAATGTAGGTTGTTAACGACGCTTTCTCATGTACTGCTGCGTCTAACAGTCGGGCTTGCAAATAAATTAGCTAAGTAGTAACCGGACGATTCAACGATTATTAAAATGCAAATCTCAAGATTCATCACACAAATAATTAGTCCGATATCTTCGTTGCTAAATAGAATTAAATCATTGAATATGACAACAAATTTAAAGTAGTTTCTCCACGACAAAATCAATCTATAAATCAATCAATCTAACGTGCAGTCACATGGAAGAACAAAGAACCCAGTTTTATTTAAATCTAGTTGCAGCGTTGCTCGATTGTCCCAGCAATCAGCAAGTGATGGACATATTAACAGCTAACTCTTGTTGGATAGATGAAGGGTTTCTAACTGTGATTGAACAAGTCGCAGACAATATGGTCTGCGTTGGTCGTAATTATACAGCAAGTTGGTTGCTCTGTTTAAGAAACGAGTTAGCTGCTTGTTTGAGAAAACAAGTAACTCATGAAGAATTGGATCTTTATGACACTTTCTTAGTTGAGGTATTGGAGGCAATCCAAAAGAATACGAACACACAAGTGGCGTACCTATTATTAGTTGCAAATCAAGACAAGCTCAACGATCGCTTGGCTGATGTGTTGCAGGCTTGGGCAACGGATGTCTTGCCTTTAATGGAGGAAATAGCAGGACTATATACCGCACAAACGATTGTTGATTTCAGTAACCTGATGAAGGGGTTAGAGCTAGGTAGCTTAGAAATTAACATCGAGTTGGCAATTATCGGCTATCAGGTAGTGACAACACTGATGACACGCGATCGCTTTCCCTATCAATGGGGAATTATACAAAATAATCTCGGACTTGCCTACTCAGACCGTATTCGTGGTTCACTGGCACAGAATCGGGAACTTGCCATCTACTATCATACCCAAGCGTTAGAGTCACACACACGCGCAAACTTTCCTTTTGACTGGGCAAGAGGGCAAAGTAATCTCGGACTGGCCTACTCGGAACGTATTTTTGGTCAAAAAGCAGATAATCTAGAACTAGCAATTGAGTGCTACCAACAGGCATTGCTGGAAAACATCCGTTCTCACTTCCCAGAATTATGGGCAAGAACACAAAACCATTTAGGAATCGCCTACTCGAAGCGTGTTTGTGGTCAAAAAGCGGAGAATGTGGAATTAGCAATCTACTATTACAAACAAGCGTTACTAGAATATACTCTCTCCAGTTACCCCCAAATGTGGGCAGCAATGCAGAATAATTTGGGTAATGCCTACTGCGAGCGCAACAGTGGGAATAAAGCAGATAATCTGGAAATAGCGATTGAGTGTTATCAACAGGCTTTGCAGCAATACACCCGCGAACGCTTTCCCGAAACCTGGGCAAAAACGCAAAACCATCTCGGGATTGCTTTTTGCGAACGTCTTTATGGTTCAGTTGCTGATAACTTGGAACGAGCAATCAAATATTTCAACCAAGCGTTGCAGGAGTACACACGATCTCGCTTTCCCTATGAGTGGGCACAGGTGCAAAATCACTTCGGGATTGCTTACTCCCAACGCATCTGTAGTGAACGCACTGACAATCTAGAACTAGCAATACATTATCACACCCAAGCATTGCAGGAATATACACGAGTTCGCTTTCCCAGTGAATGGGCAAAAACGCAACATTATTTGGGTAATGTGTTTTGTCAGCGCTTGAGGGGCAAGCAAACTGAGAACTTATTGCAAGCAATACACTATTTCCATCAGGCTTTGCTGGAATACACACACCAGAGCTTTCCCTATGAGTGGGCAAAAATACAAAATGACTTGGGTAACACTTATAGAAGGTTGCAATACAATGCAGACGCTGTTAAGGCTTTCAAATCTGCACTCTCGATTTACACTCCCACAACTTTTCCTTTGGAGAGTCTTGTTTGCGGACGTAATTTGGG
Source organism: Nostoc sp. (assembly GCF_054880495.1). Lineage (NCBI taxonomy): Bacteria > Bacillati > Cyanobacteriota > Cyanophyceae > Nostocales > Nostocaceae > Nostoc > Nostoc sp. The sequence goes on along the minus strand of NZ_JBTYKD010000409.1, from coordinate 719 downwards.
TGACACTGCCTTCGCAAATCAAATGTGGGCTGAAGCAATTGAAGGTTTTGCTGATGCGATTGAGGCTTTTGAAAGTAGTCCGAGTTGGGTCACTTCACAACTGAGACAGCATCCTGTTTTTCAAAACCCCTCTGATATGTATGATAAGATAGCTCAATCGTGCATTAATGGCGAGCGCTCCGGTCAAGTGTTTAGATATCAGTATCAGGAATGTTTCGGCTCAAGACCGATAGTAAACTTATTAGCAAATTTTGACCCAGATCAGGAAATTTCGCCACAAATTCTATTTCCCAAAGAAAACGAAAAAAAAGTCGAGGGATGGGACTTAAACAAAAATTAAGCCCAAATAAAGCCTAAACTGGCTTTATAAGCAACAAACACGTCACGGTTAAGGGTCAACCATATGTGCAAAGCACACGCTACGCGAACGAAAAATCGATAAGACATCGCTGTTCTGAAAGCATCTATTGCTTCAGTAAAAGTATTCAAGGGTTTGTTTGCCCACCTGCGTTCTGAGATTTTGACCTGAGTAGTCCTGGGGCATGGCGGGTGCTGTATACAAATTCCTTTTTGGATACAGATATACCACGAACAATTCCGTAAACTCAACGCTTTCAAGCACACTTATTTTCGCTCTTAACTCCGGCGCACTCTGGCAATCGCCGCTTATCAGCATTCTTAGAGGAAACTTGAGCGATCGCCCACCTGATAGCGATGCC
>NZ_JBTYKD010000408.1:0-3527 GCF_054880495.1 Nostoc sp. | reverse complement strand
TGAAAGTGCTTCAGTACGGACGAGAGTTTTTGGCTGTGTAGGATTCTGTGTCTGTTGGGCAGAAGGTACAGATGTTTGTAGTGTGGGATTATCTGAGGAGGCGCGAGTCTGGTTACAGCCTGCTGTCAACGTCAGTAAAAAAACTGGCAGCAAGAAACGCGCAGGGACTTTCATGGCGGTAGACACTATACACATTTTTTCTACTCTAGACTTCAAACTCAACAATTGTCGCCAGTCTAAAGTTTGATTTTTCTTAATTAGTTAACCTCATAAGGTACTAGTACAGCACGGCGGAAATAAGCCACCCATTTGAAATGTCTCAAACCTTTGCGAACAGGTAATTACGAATTACGAACTTGTACTGAGCGCAGCCGTTGGCGCAGCCTCTCGTAGAGAAGTATTACGAATTCCGCCTTGCGGTACTAGGGACTAAATTCTCTTCGCAATACTCAATGCCCAATGCTGTCAAATATTTACACATATAAGCATTTGTTAGTTAACAGAAAATTTTCAAATTCTGCTGCTGGTAAGGGACGACTAAATAGAAAACCTTGCATATAATTACAGTTATGGTGGCGCAAAAAAGCCATTTCTGCTTCTGTCTCTACACCTTCAGCAACTATATCTAGATTGAGATTGTGAGCCATTTGGATTAATGCTTGAGTAATGGCTGATTTTTGCGGCTCGTTAGCAACATTATGGATAAAAGAACGGTCAATTTTTAATGTGTTAATTGGCAAGGTTATGAGATTAATTAAAGAATTGTAGCGTGTACCAAAATCATCGATCGCAATTTTTATACCCAAGGATTGCAATTGGTTCATAGTAGCGATCGCACCATTTACATCTTGCATAATCATACTTTCAGTTAGTTCTATTTCTAAGTAATGTGGTTCCAAATCATTGATAATTATTAAATTGACTATTTTCTGAATCAAATCTGGTTGATTAAATTCCATTACTGACAGATTGACAGCAACAACAAAGGAATAAATTCCGGCATCACGCCAGCTTTTAATTTGTTGGCATACCCTTTTTAATACCCATTTACCAATTGGAACAATTAAACCTGTAGACTCTGCTAACGGAATAAATTCTGTTGGGTAAATCATCCCCAATTCTGGACTTTCCCAGCGCAATAAACTTTCAACAGCTACTATTTTCCCCGAATCAATATCAACTATTGGTTGATAATAAATTTCAAATTCTTGAAAATTATGTTGTTTGATAGCCCGGTGTAAGCTAATTTCTAACAGATGCCTTTGGGGAGACAAGTTGTTAATTACAGTCTGAGGAGATAAATACCTTTTTAAAGTAGCGTGCTTTTCCAACCTGTTCATGATGGCACTTAATAACTCAGCGCGAGTGAATGGCTTAGTTATATAGTCATCTGCGCCCATATCCATAGCTTGACGGAAGTCACATTTGGCAGATTTTGCAGTTAAAAAAATGAAGGGAATTGTTGCCGTTGATGGCTCTTGGCGTAACGCTCTTAGCACGCCATGACCGTCAAGTTCTGGCATCATCAGATCACAGACAATTAAATCGGGAACTTCTGAGATAGCCAAATGTAACCCGATTTTGCCATTCGCCGCAGCAAGAGTTTCAAAATCCTCTGCTTCTAGCATATCTAAAAGGTTTTCACGAACTGCTTCTTCATCTTCTATTATTAAAATTTTGAGCATATTTTACCTCAATTTATATTTTATTTTTTAATGAAAAAATGACAACAAACTTTGTATCAAATTCCAAGGTAGCTGTGACAAAATATTTAACCTTGGTAGATATTTATACAACTTTTTAAAATTGTAGTATCCACAAAAACTCTAATGAGGCAAGCTCGTTTATAATGTGTCTCAGTACTGTATAATATACTAATATTTATTTATACTTTTGTAATTGCCTCTCAACGAGAAACCGATCTACTACATCAAAGGAACAAATAGTAGGATTCGCTGTAGTTTTCTTTGTTTTTTGTGCTAGTGCTTGACAAATACTTTCAGGGTTGACAAGACCAACAACTTGATATTATTTATCTAGAACTGGCAGTAGATCCAACTGCTGCTGCACCAGTAATAGCACTGAGGCTACCTTTTGAAATTATGACACGTTCCATATCATTGTCAAGATATGCATATCTTCAAAAATCTTGGCTGTTTTCAAGCTAGTTCCTGAAGCTACAAGCATCACCATATCATGCTTGGTGAATTACACCACTACCTGCGAAGATGAAGAACCTAAGACACTCTGCCCCGTGCTGGCATCAGTGATCCGGCGTAGCCCACACTTCTCTACGAGACCCTTCTCTACGAGACGCTACGCGTAGCTTGCTTCTCCAAAGGAGTACGGCAAGCTCAGGGCATCGCGCTGCGCGAACGACAAGCTACCTCGGCTGCGCTCGGCACAAGTCAGTGACCACCGTAGATATCGCATCTAATAGTGGTGTTTTCGGCACAATCATCTGCTGCGATCGCTCAATTATTGACTCTAACCATTGTACCCTTAGAATCTGAGGTAAGGCTTGCATAGATTTTTCTGATAGTTATTATCAAAAACTAGTTATCTAAAACTCTTTACTTAAGTATTTTCTAATATTTTGACGCAAAATAATTAGTAATATTTTGCTTATGAAGACGATAAAAAGTGTGTTAATAACTACAAACTAGCTTATATCCAGCTAGTTGAAAATTGGGAATGAGGCATTGGTTATTCCCCCTGCTACCCCTGCTACCACTGCTTTCCCTGCTACCCTGCCTCTTCACTAAGTACACGTCACCGTAAAAGGGGTTCGGAAATATTCAGACTTGATGTTGGGTTTCACTTCTCTACGGGACGCTGTTCGCGTTCGTTCTACCCAACCTACGAATGATTCAAGTGAAACCTGGGGAACAGATGTGCTGAAAGTAGTTATCCTACAGCTAACTCTACTGTGTCTAGATTACTTTCGGCTTTCTGATTTCTGGCAAATAAATCTGCAATTAAGTGCAAGACTTCAGCTTGTTCTTCTGGTGGTGCTTGAGCAATCAGCGATCGCAAATTGGTTTTGGGTTTTGTACCAACTAAGTGCGATACATACCATTCCCTAGCATTTTCAGGAAGAATAGCCAGTATTGCCAAGCAATTCTTATATCCCCGCTAGAACTGCACTAAAAAAAGATCGGGAGATTTGCATAAAAATACTTAATTCCGATGAAGGAAATAAAGAGCTGTTCTAAAAGCGTTATTGCACGTAGAGATAAAATGGTAAATTCTTCCTGTAATATGCAGCACTTAAGTGCAAGATATGAGTTACGCAAGGCGAACTTATTATAGGCATCAATAATACTCAGGATAGCCGCATTGATGGAGGAAAGGGGAACGACCATATTTTTGGAACTGGAGTTGGAATTGGTGGAGGTAATGCTATAGGAATCTCTAACACTCAGGGCAGTGATATTAATGGAGGAGAAGGGAACGATTCCATCTCCAGAAATGGTAGTGGTAATGTTGGAGTAGATGCTACAGGCATTTTCAACAGTGGTGGTAGC
>NZ_JBTYKD010000407.1:0-4580 GCF_054880495.1 Nostoc sp. | reverse complement strand
GGGAGCCAGAATTTCAAAGTCCCTCTCCCATATCTGGGAGAGGGATTTAGGGTGAGGGCACAAAACTACGCTTATAAACTTAGATGAGGTTTAGGTCTAAATTTACGGCATATTCCATTCCAACAAAAATGCCTATAGAGAGAGGATAGGGGCACAATGCTCGTTGTACCCCTACAAATAATTGGTATTCCATTCAATGGTTCAGCCGTTTAATCTTCGTCAAGGGCTGGGAAAGCTTCCTCAATCTGCCACAACCGATCTTTATTTTCAACAAACCAAATACGAGTCTTTGGAGTTAATTGACTCCAAATGACTTCAACAGGAATGTGAGGAGATGCATATTGGTACTGCTGACCAAGTGATTTGAGATTCTCTGCCACATCATGGGGAATTCCAAATTCTTCCCAGTCAACTGTGATATTTCTTCCCGAAACTCCGGCTGTGGGGTCGAAAACCAATTGTGCTGATCTGACTAAATCAGCAAAGTGTTTCGGTTTCAGTTTGGTGATCTCTTGAATTTGCAGTGATTCGTTATACTCTTGAGACATTATCGCCGCAGTGGTAAAGATTAGTGGTGTATTGAACTTACTGCCAGAGATTTTTATCCCAATATTTTTACTTTAGCGCAGAGCCGTTAACTTGATCATGATTACAGCAGAAATCATGTATTTGAACCACATCTGTCGTAGGGGCACAGCAATGCTGTACCCCTACCGCGTGGTCTATTTACCTGAAAATAGCTGTAAGTAGCCCACCCCACAAGAATTAGTTGAGTATTTTTTTATTTGTCAGTCCCTTAGGGAGTTGTCACAACTTGAAAGCGTCGCATCATATCGAAGTCTTCATGTTCCATAATGTGACAGTGCCAGACATAATACCCCGCTTTGTCGAAGGTGGCAATAATGCGAACAACTTCACCTGGGTAAATAACTACGATGTCTTTCCAACCTTTCTGTGAGAGTGGTGGAGCCTGAGGATTGCCGATTAGGACAGGATTTTTGAGAAATAGCTTAGTCTTACCAGGGCTTGTGATCACTGGGACTACACTGCCAGTAAATTTCTGTCGATTTAGAATCAGGAAGGAAACCAAGTGCAAGTGAATTGGGTGTGGGTCTTGTGACGTGTTGTATAATTCCCAAACTTCAGTTGTGCCGAGTTTTGGTTTCTCAGTAATTGGATCGTCATAGCCCAATGAGCCGTCTGCCAATGTACCTTGCTCTAGCAGGGTCCGACCGTATTCATCGTTCTTCTCAAATATAACCAGTTGCCGAGTGATTCCGGTTTGAGCAGGAGTTATAATCTTCTCAGGTAGCAACTGTGTTGTCAGTCCATCACTTTCATTAGTATCCACAGTCGCATTTGGAATATTTGAAAGTGGTTGTTTGACCGCAATCTTCATTATCTGACCGATAATCTTGGGATCACCTTGATCGCGGTTCGAGTTATTGACGATAAACTCTTTTCCTGAATCGCCAGTGAAGTCAACAATCACATCAGCGCGTTCACCTGGAGCAAGAATTAAATTTTGAACCGCGACTGGTTTTTCTAATAAGCCTTGCTCGGTGCCGATTTGGTAAAACTTCTCCTTTGAGTCGTTGAAGTTCAGGTTATAGAAGCGCGAGTTTGAACCGTTTGCCAACCGTAAACGGTACTTTCTCGGTTCGACCGTGAGCTTTGGCCAGGCCATGCCATTTACTAGGATGAAATTACCGAAGAAATTCGGCATTACACTTGGATATGGAGCAGTTGGAGAATTTGAACGAGGTGGGTAGTAAAGCTGACCGTTCGCAGTGAAATTTCTATCCTGGATGATGATTTCTTTCTCCTGGTTCCCACTGGGCAAAATGTTGCGATTGATTAGATTAATCTCGTTGTTATCCCTGAGCAAATAGAAGCCTGCAAGACCAGCGTATAGACTTAAACGACTGTTACCCATAACGTGGTCGTGATACCAGAGTGTCGCTGCCCGGCTGTCATTTGCATAACTATAGTTCTTTTTAACCCAACGGGTTCCGGTTTGTGAAAAATCTTGTGTAAACCAAGCGTCGGGATATCCGTCGCTAGTCCACTCAGTATGACCGCCATGCAGATGCACCGCTGTAGGTACAAGCCCTTTTTGGAGAACGTTTACAATCGTTGCTGAAAGAATGCTCTTGTCTACTGGCAAAAGATATCCAGATTTTGGTAGTTCGTTGTCCCACAGCACTTGAATCGGTACGTTTTTTTGCGCCACGAATGTCGGTCCTGGGTAGGTAACATTCCTTTGCCCTTGCAAACCATAACCCCAAACTGTTGTGTTTAAGCGGGCATCATCCTTTGTACCATATATGCCATCTGCACCGGGACTGCTATATAATCCCAGCCATTGCTTAGTTTGTCCGATCACTACACCGAAGTTACCACCCGTTGTCGCATTTATCCTTGCTAGAGACGGCAACGAATTGATGAACTTCGGTTGGGTGGCCGGATCTAGGAAGGAATCAGCAGCGATCGTTATACTCAATCTGGAAAAGATTATTCCAGCCAGCAGTGTGACAATAAAGACAAAGGGGAGATACCATTTGAAGATTTGTCTCCACTTACTTAGCAACCACTTGCTACTCATAATTAATTTAGTCCTTCAAAAATTATTATTGATAGTAATAAGACTTACACAAAACTACACACGCTAGAGGCCATTTTTGTAGCTTTAGCTGACCGCAGGGTATTGCCCCTAAGAAGAAAATCATTCTTTTCGGCTATTGTTTGCGTAAGTCCTGAGTAAGCTAATGGAGAGCCTTTGGCACTCTTAAAGTCTAAGGACGCTGAGATTTTTAAGACTTATATGTAATTTTTTTGTGAAAATATTCTAATTTGAAGCTAGCTTTTTTAGGATTTTTGCTACCTTTAATTTTTCTACTAACTCGCCATTATCTAAGGTTCACCACTTGCACCATTCTTACTAACAAAAGAAGTTATGGGGCAAGCTAGTACCCTGGTTATAATATCGCAATAACCGCCTTGAATGAATTGCTAATTGTATTGAGTGATTCTGTCAGCCAAACTCAAATTTTAAGTAGAACGAAGCATATCCAGCCACTCGTTCATTTAATTTAATTGGGCGATATTAGTCCGAAGCTTATACATATAGTTTATTAGCAATTTTTAATTACTTCCCTGATCTGCTAAAGTCAACTTAATATATACATATATTCAAGTGAAGTCAACAGGTAAATGTATCAAAATAACAAAGAATCAGCTAGTCTTTTATGAAGAATTAAAGAAGCCTCAAAACATAATGTTAACTAATTCTGCTTGGGAAAATTTAGTCAAAGCTTCTAACTCATTAGAGATTAGTGTTAGTGAGTTAATTGAAAGAGTAAGTAGAAACATTAATGTTAATATCAGGCAAGATGACTAAATCTTCTGACTGTATGAGTTTTGCCTTCACCCAAAAATCGGTGAGGGGCTGGGGAGTGTCAACTCAACTAATCATTTTCGATCAGAACTGTAACAGATGCGATCGCAATTAACATTTCGTCATTTTTATCGTTGAGTTCGGGAATAGCCCGCCCTTGAACTACCATCCCCCCAGATTCTACGGTGAGGGTTTTTCGACCAAATGGTAGTACAGCTAATACTTCTTCTTCTCTAACTTGTTCGGGATATGGTACTGCTACCTGAACCTCTATAATCATTTCATTGGGGTGACTTAAACCTGCAACTTCCCAAACACCAGGTAAAGCATTGTGAGCGATCGCATTCCGTACAGCCCTAGATGCTGCTACTGTAGGATCTTGTCCATGCTGATCGATTCCCATCCCCATCTCGATAATTAACCGTTTACGCGCCATTGCTACCTCTGGTAAATCTTGCATCTTTGATTAAAAAGGCAAAAGGCACAGAAGCCACTTGGGAAAAGACCGCGTTGCCCAAAATCCTTGGTAGGCACAATACCCTGCGGCAAGCTAAAGCTACATGAATTGTGTCTACGTCTTTTCACTCCTATCTGTGGTCATTTGATCTTCCTGCCCCTGCCTCATGAGGTGCTTTAGACCATATGCTGCAAGCGACTCACACGCTTTGAGTAACTTTTCATCACCTCTACGGCAAACATGGGTGTTTCCTGAACGGCAAAGAGAAACTCTGTCTCATCAAGGAAAACCAGTTTGGTATCTACTTTGGCAATAGCTGTGTAAGTTCTATTTTTGACTCCGACAAGGATTCCGACATCAAAAACTTCGCCCGTCTCAATGGTTTCTATAATCTTGCCATTGACTAATATATTTACCTCTCCTTCGAGAATGCCATACATATAATCACCAGGGTCTCCTTCTTCAAAGATGACTTGGCCTGCGGAAAATGCTTTAGGGTCGGATTTTTTTTGAAAGATACTGATTGTTGTTACTACAGAACTTAGCATTAGAGCAACCCCAAAATTCTTTGTTTTTAAACGAAACTTTTGGATAGACAATAGGTGAACCTAGAAGAGTATACTACTTTATGTTGATTTCTGCAAGCCGCACACTCGTGACTTCCAGTCATGAGTTAGGCGCTCCATATTTCCATATTTTTCTTGCTAGAGTCTTGTATATGGTCAT